>NZ_JBFPFM010000001.1:0-278267 GCF_047977705.1 Curtobacterium sp. LFS084 | reverse complement strand
ACCGGCAGCCGCGGCGGGCGTCACGGTCCCGGGACCGCCGGGCAGCAGCTGCGTGGCCGGCGCGGCGTCGTCGTGGCCGAGCGCGCGGAGTCGCTGCGCGGCCTCGGCGGCGGAGGGTCGCTCCGCCGGGTCCTGCGCGGTCATGACGTGCAGCAGCGTGCGCCACGCGGTGGGCAGGTGCTGGTCGATCTCCGGGCCACGGGTCAGGCGCGCGGTCGCGGACTCGACCGCGCTGCCCGGGAACGGCTGGCGGCCGGTCAGGCTCTCGAGGAGCATCAGCCCGAGCGCGTAGACGTCGGCCTTGCCCGTGATCGGCTGCGCGAGGACCTGCTCCGGCGCGATGTACGCCGCCGTGCCCATCACCGTGCCGGTCTGGGTGGCCCGGGCGCCGTCCCGCAGCAGGGCGATGCCGAAGTCGGCGAGCTTGACGTGCACGCCGTCGCTCTCGAGCAGCACGTTCGCGGGCTTGACGTCACGGTGCACGATGCCCTGCGCGTGCGCCGCTGCGAGGCCGTCGGCGACCTGCGCCCCGACACCCGCGGCGGTCGACCGGTCGAGCGGTCCCTCGCGCAGTCGGGTCGCGAGGTCGCTGCCCGGGACCAGCTCCATCACGAGGTACGAGTCGCCGTCGACGTCGTCGAGCGCCGCGTCGTAGAGGGTCACGAGCGCCGGGCTGCGGAGCGCCGCCAGCGTCTGGATCTCCGCCTCGGCACGGGCACGTTCGCCGTGGTCGACCGCCCCGATGCGGAAGACCTTGACCGCCACCTCGCGGCCGAGCTGCTCGTCGACCGCCCGGTAGACGGACGCCATGCCGCCGTGCCCGAGCGTTCCCGTGACGCGGTACCGACCGCCGAAGACCCGTTCTTCCATGCGGGGCAACCTACCGGGGCGACCTGACGGGTGGCGCACCTCGGCGGAGTGCCGTCAGGTAGAACCGGTGCGCCGTGATCACCAGGGCGAGCCAGGCGAGCCCGAGCGCCCACGCCGCCAGCACGTCGGTGAGCCAGTGGTGCCCGAGGAACACGCGCGAGATGCCGACCGAGACGACGAACGCCGTGCCCGCGACGATCGTCCACACCCGGGTCACGAGCTTCGACTGCCGGAGCAGCAGCAGGTAGACGATCGTCCCGACGATGACCGTCGCGTTGAGCGTGTGCCCGGACGGGAACGACGGCGAGTGCTCGTACGGCGGGACGGCGTCGGCGAGCGGCGGTCGGGCGCGGCCGATCAGGTCCTTGCCCGCGACCGTCATCAGCAGCGACCCGCCGGAGGCCGCCACGAGCAGCACCACCGGCGTCCACGCACGACGCTGGATCGTGAACCCGACGAGGAACCCCAGGGCGACGATCGGCATCCCGATCGTGCCGGCGACGTCGGTCCACCAGGTCACGAGGGTGTCGGCCGTCGGCGACCGCAGCGTCAGCATCCAGTCGAGGACGGGCCGGTCGAGCACGGCGACGTCGTCCGCCTCGCGCACCGCGTCGTAGACCTCGGACGCCACCCAGGTCGCGGTGACGGCCACCCCGATGCCGATCGCGAGGGTGGCCACGAGCAGCGGGAGGGCGCCCCAACGGTGGCCGAGCGCTGCCCAGCCGGCCGCCGTCGCCCGTCCGGCACGGGTGCGCCACGTCGTGAGGTCGACGGTGCCGACGCGTTCGTCGGGGGCCTCCGGGTGATCGGTCTGCATCGACCCACCCTGCCCGAACCCGGGCGTGCAGGTGCGGTGCACACCGCGGCGACCGCCGCCGGGCACCGGGACCGGGCACTCGGTCCCGCACGCCGTCGTCCGGTCAGTCCTTCGCCGCGCCGTAGTCGTCGACGACCGCCACCGACAGCGGGAACACCACCGGGAAGTCGCGGAACAGCAGCCGCCCGGCATCGGCCGCCGCGGCCCGCACCTGCTCGGCCACCCAGTCGGCGTGCTCGGCCGGGGTGTGCACGACGATCTCGTCGTGCACGAAGAACACCAGGTGCGGGCCGTCCGTCACCGGCCCCGGGAAGCGTTCGGCGAGCCGCGAGCGCAGCGACCCCATCCACGCGAGCGCCCACTCGGCCGCCGTCCCCTGCACGATGAAGTTCCGGGTGAACCGGCCCCAGCTCCGCGCCCGTGACTCGACCGCGCGCTGCATCGCCGGCGTCCCCTCGACCGTGTACGCCTGGTTCCGCGCCTCGAACCAGGCGGCGTCCGGCACCGGGGACGTCCGGCCGAGCAGGGTCGTCACGGCCTCGCCCCGCTCCCCCGCCCGGGCCGCCCGGCTGACGAGTCCGAGGGCGGCCGGGAACGCCCGCTCGAGCCGCGGGACGAGCCGCCCGCCCTCGCCCTGGGTCGCCCCGTACATCGCGCCGAGCATCGCACCCTTGGCCTGCTGCCGGGTCTCGACCGCACCGGAGGCCACGACGCCGTCGTACAGGTCGCGCCCGTCCCCGGCCGTCGCCATCGCCCGGTCGCCGGACATCGCCGCGAGCACCCGGGGTTCCAGCTGTGCCGCGTCGGCCACCACGAGCTTCCAGCCGTCGTCGGCGACCACGGCGGCACGGATCCCCTTCGGCAGCTGCATCGCTCCCCCGCCGTCTGCGGCCCAGCGCCCCGTCACGACCCCGCCGACGAGGTACTTCGGGTGGAAACGACCGTCCTGCACCCACTCGTCGAGCCAGGTCCAGCCGTTCGCGGTCAGCAACCGGGCGAGCCGCTTGTACTCGAGCAGCGGTTCGATGACCGGGTGCTCGATCTCCTGCAGCTCCCACTTCCGCGTGCTCGTGACCATCAGGCCGGCCCGACGGAGGGCCTTCAGCACGTCGGCGGGTGAGTCCGGGTTGAGCGACGGGTCGCCCAGCCGGTCCCGCACGACGGCCGCGATCTCCTCGAGTCGTCGCGGTCGCACCCCGTACGGCACCCGTGGGCCGAGGGCGTCCTCGAGCAGGCGTTCGTGCACGTCCGCACGCCACGGTAGCCCGGCGTGGAGCATCTCCGCCGCGACGAGCGCACCCGCCGACTCCGCCGTCACCAGGAGTCGCAGCGCGCCGGGCGCGGTGGACGACGCGACCGCGTCGAGCTGCGCGCGCAGCTCCGCCACCGGGTCGAGCGCGTCGTCGGGAGGCGACACGTCGAAGAGCGCGTCGTCGAAGAGCCGGGCGTGCGTCGGTCGGGCGACCCGCGCCTCCTGGACGGGTGCGTCCCACCCGTCTGCCGGCGCCGCGGCGAGCGCGGTGCCCCGCGTCGCGAGCGCGGACCGCAGGATGCGTCGGCAGAGCCGCAGGTCGATGCACCGGCCGACACGGCCGCCCGCTCGGAGCACGGCCGGGTACCAGCGCGCGGTGTCGTCCCACACCCAGCGCACGTCGGGTGCGTCGCGGGCCGCGACGAAGGCCGGGAGGCGCGGCTCGTCCACGCGGATCGGCTCGCCGTCGGCGGTCCCCGCGTCGGTCAGGGGCGTCACGAGGACGCCACCGTCGACGCGGCGGAGGACGAGGTGCACGGAACGATCATGCCGTGCGCCACCGTCAGTGCCTCACACGGTCGGTGCGGTGGCTGCCGGTGTCACTGCTCGGGGTCGCGGCGGCGGTCCCGGCCGGCCGCGTCACCGGGACGCACGGCGGCGGTGTCGGCGACGTCGATGCGGACGTCGCCGTCGTCGGCGCGGGACACCTCGACGCGTGGGTCGGCGTCGTGCTCGTCGGAGCCTGACATGCGTCGGAGGGTGTCCTGCCGGCGGGCTTCGAAGGACATGTCGACTCCGTCGTCGAGGTGGTCACGGTCGGGCTTCGTCATGGGGCCGACCGTACGCGGTCAGCAGAGCGGGACGTTCACCGCGAGCCCGCCCATCGCGGTCTCCTTGTACTTCGTGGACATGTCGGCCCCGGTCTGGCGCATCGTCTCGACGACCTGGTCGAGCGACACGTGGTGCACGCCGTCGCCCCGGAGCGCCATCCGCGCCGCGTTGATCGCCTTGTTCGCCGCGATCGCGTTCCGCTCGATGCACGGGATCTGCACGAGTCCGCCGATCGGGTCGCAGGTGAGCCCGAGGTTGTGCTCCATCGCGATCTCGGCGGCGTTCTCGACCTGCTCGGGCGTCCCGCCGAGCACCTCGGCGAGCCCGGCGGCGGCCATCGACGCCGCCGACCCGACCTCGCCCTGGCAGCCGACCTCGGCGCCGGAGATCGAGGCCCGTTCCTTGTAGATCGAGCCGACGGCGCCGGCCGTCAGCAGGAAGCGCACGACGGTGTCGTCGCGGTTTTCCGCGGTGACCGTCGGGACGTAGGTGAGGGCGTAGTACAGGACGGCGGGGATGATGCCGGCAGCCCCGTTCGTCGGTGCCGTGACGACCCGGCCGCCCGTGGCGTTCTCCTCGTTGACGGCCATCGCCATGAGGTTCACCCACTCCATCGCGAAGAGCGGGTCGTGCTCGGGGTCGTCGGCGGTGAGCTGCTCGAACCAGTTCGCGGCGCGGCGGCGCACGGTGAGCCCGCCAGGGAGCGTCCCGGAGCGGGCGACGGACCGCTCGACGCAGGACTCCATGACGTCGTGGATGCGCAGGAGGCCGGCCCGGACGTCCTCGGTGCTGCGTGTGGCGGTCTCGTTGGCGAGCGCGATCCCACTGACCGGCAACCCGTTCGCCGCGCACGCCGCGAGGAGCTCGGCGCCGCTCGAGAACGGGAACGGCACGGCGTCGTCGACGGGGATGGCAGCCTCGGCGACGTCCCCCTCGGAGTCGTTCGTGATGAAGCCGCCACCGATCGAGTAGTAGGTCTCCTCGGCGAGCACCGCGCCCGAGGCGTCGGTGGCACGGAGGCGCATCGCGTTCGGGTGGCGGGGCAGCATCGTCAGGGGGTGCAGGACGATGTCCGTCAGCCGGAACGGGACGGTCGCGCCGCCGGCGAGTCGGAGCCGACCCGTGTCCTCGAGCTCGGCGAGCGACGCGCCCATGGCGTCGGGGTCGACGGTCTCGGGGTCGGAGCCCATCAGACCGGCGACGACCGCGCCGAGCGTCCCGTGGCCCTGGCCCGTCGACGCCAGCGAGCCGTACAGGTCGACGGCGACCGACGCGACCGGGGTTCCGGCCAGGCGGGACGCGAACGCGCGCCCGGCCCGCATCGGCCCGACGGTGTGGGAACTCGACGGACCGATCCCGATGCTGAACAGGTCGAAGACGGAGACCGGCATCCCGCCACACTAACCCGTCCGGACGGGTGGGCGATCAGCGACGCGAGCCCTGGTTCGGCATGAGGATCCAGAGGACGACGTAGGCGATCCAGAGCGGCCCGGGGAAGAAGCTCAGGATCACCCAGGCGACGCGGACGAGGGTGCGGGACCAGCCGAAGCGGTCGGCGATGCCGGCGCAGACCCCGGCGAGGAGACGGCCCGTGCGAGGGCGGATGAGTGTGGTCATGGCCTCGACGCTACGGAGGTTCCGCCCGGCATCGCACCCGGGGGACACCCCGATCCGAGGTGGGGACAACCCCACCCCCGCACCGCATGCATTGGTGGACCGCTCCATCGCCGTGGACATGGGAGACTGACGGCATGCCCATCCTCAACAAGGACATGCAGGTCTGCATCTCGCTCGCCGCGCGACCGAGCAACATCGGCACCCGGTTCCACAACTTCCTCTACGACGAACTCGGGCTCGAGTTCGTCTACAAGGCGTTCACCACGACCGACCTGCCGGGCGCCGTCACGGGCATCCGGGCGCTCGGGATCCGCGGCTGCTCGGTGTCGATGCCCTTCAAGGAAGCGATCATCCCCCTCGTCGACGTCGTCGAGGAGTCCGCGGCCGCAATCGAGTCGATCAACACCGTGGTGAACGACGACGGTGTGCTCACCGCGTCCAACACCGACTACGAAGCGGTGGCGTCGCTGCTCGCCTCGCACGCGGTCGACCCCGGCCGGAGCGTGCTCCTGCGTGGCTCGGGCGGGATGGCCAAGGCGGTCACCGCGGCGTTCCGCGGCGCGGGCTTCGACCGCCTCACCGTGCTCGCCCGCAACGAGCAGGCCGGGCCCGCCCTCGCCGCGCAGTACGGCTACGAGTGGGTCGCCGACGAGCGGGACGCGCCCGACGCCGACGTCCTCGTGAACGTCACACCCCTCGGGATGCGTGGCGACCAGCAGGACACGCTCGCCTTCGACCAGGACCGGATCGACGCCGCGACGACCGTGTTCGACGTGGTCGCGTTCCCGTCCGAGACCCCGCTCGTCCGCGCCGGGCGCGCTGCCGACAAGCAGGTCGTCACCGGCGCCGAGGTGATCGCGCTGCAGGCCGCACGGCAGTTCGAGCGGTACACCGGCGTCGCGCTGACCGACGACCAGGTCCGACGGGCGAGCGAGTTCAGTCGCCGCGAGGCGTGATCGGCTGGTCGGTGTACCGCATGCCCATGCGGGAGCGGACCTCGTCGAGGGTCACCTCGGCGATCTCGTTCGCCCGACGGTTGCCGGCGGTCAGCACCTCGGCGACGATCGACGGGTCGCGTGCGAGTTCGGCGCGACGGCGTCGGTGCGCGGCGAAGCGCTCGTTGACCGCCTCGACCGCGACACGCTTCACCGCCGCCGCGCCCGCTGAGCCGATCTCGTCCGCCAGTTCCTCCGGGGTCGTGCCCGTGCAGAGCGCCGCCGTCGTGAGGAGCGCTGCGATCCCCGGACGGCGCCCCGGATCGAAGGTGACGTGCCGGTCGCTGTCCGTCCGTGCCCGTCGCACCACCGCCGCCGTCTCGTCCTCGGTCATGCCGAGCGCGATGGCGTTGCCGTAGCTCTTGCTCATCTTCCGCCCGTCGACCCCCGGCACCTCCGGGGACGTCGTGACGAGGGGCTCCGGCTCCGGGAACACCTCGCCGAACCGGTCGTTGAACCGCCGCGCGATCGTCCTGGTCATCTCGACGTGCGGCAGGTTGTCCTTGCCCACCGGGACGAGGTTGCCCTTGCAGAACAGGATGTCGGCGGCCTGGTGGACCGGGTAGGTGAGCATCAGCCCGCTGAGCGTGCGACCGGAGGCCTGGAGCTCGGCCTTCACGGTCGGGTTGCGGTGCAGCTCCGCCTCCGTGACGAGGCTCAGGAACGGCAGCAGCAACTGGTTGAGCGCCGGCACCGAGGAGTGCGTGAAGATCGTCGTCGCAGCCGGGTCGAGTCCGGCCGCGAGGTAGTCGAGCACCGCCTCGTGCACGTTCGAGGCGACGTCGCCGGCGGTGTCCCGGTCGGTGATGACCTGGTAGTCGGCGAGCACGAGGAAGGTCTCGACGCCGCGCCCCTGCAGCGCGATCCGTTCGGCGATCGTGCCGAAGTAGTGCCCGAGGTGCAGGCGACCGGTCGGCCGTTCGCCGGTCAGGACGCGGAACCGATCGGGTCGGGCGCGGATCCGCGCGTCGAGGTCGTGCATGCGGTGCTGTGTGGCGGTGAAGGTGTCCACTGGAGTTGCCCTCTCGAGAGAAAGGGCTGCACGACGGTCCTGCGGGTCTGCGAGCTGCCGTGCAGCCCGCGACCATGCGTCAGGAGGCTGCTACCGCAGCCACCACGAAGAACGACGTGTACGCATGCAGCGGATCGTAGCGCGGTCACATCCGGAGTGACACCCCTCGGCGCCGTCCACCGTCCAGCGCCCGGCACGACCCCGCCACGGGTGCCGGGGTCGCCTACGCTGGTCGGATGCTCTCCCGACGTGACGCCGCCGTCCGGCTCGACATCCCCCTCGAGATGGCGACCCGACACGGGATCCCCGCACGCCTCAGCGAGGCCGAGCTCACGGCGATCGAGCAGGACCCGCCCGCCTGGCTCGTGCAGTCCCGAGCGAACCGCACCGGCACGAAGAAGGTCTGGACGCGGCTCGAGTGCGTCGTGTGCGGCTACTCCGAGGAGGCCCGTCCGAAGAAGTGGTGGCCCGACTGGGACCACCTGATGTGCGACTACCACGAGCCCTACCAGGCGCCGGACCCCGCCTCGGGCGCCACCCGGCACGAGGTCGAAGGCATCGGCAGCCGCTTCGTCGCGCTCGTCGACACCCGGCCGTAGCGCGGAGCACACCCGAACCTCGCACCGAGCTGCACCCGCGCCGCGCCCTGATCGTGCACCGTCCACGACGGAAGGCACGGTACCCACCGGCACCGCGCCTCCCGTCCTGCCCTCACACGGCGCCCACCGGCGCCGTCACGCGGCTGGGTCAGTCGACGGCGTCCCCGATGGCGGCACCGACCCCGGCCGCCGCCACGACGGCGCCGGCCCAGGCCACCGCTGCCGGGGTGGCCGCGACGGGACGGAGGCCACGGAACGTGGTCGCCTCGTCACTGTCGAACGGGACGGCGTCGAGCTGTCGTGTCTGCTGCATGCGCTGCTTCCTTCCTCGATGTCCTGGTGATCAGTTCCCGACGGCCTCTTCGACCGCGTACGCGGCGACCGCACCCGTGAAGACCGAGGTGGCGGCGAGCGCTGCGAGCGGGGTCGCGGCGAGGGGCTGCTCCGGTGCGAACCGCTGCCCGCGGTCGCTGTCGAACGCGATGTCGGCGATGGTGGTCATGCTGGATTCCTTCCGTTCTGCGATGGTGATGGTCGGGCGCTGGGCCCGGTTCCCGGCCCGGGGGGCCGAGGTCACTCTCGTCGTGCCGAGACGACGAAGACTGCGGCTGCGATGCCGAGCACGACCAGGACCGACAGCCACGCGAAGCCGGGCAGGTCGAACAGGAGTATCGCCACCGCGATGGCGATGAGCACGACGGGTGCTGCGAACCACAGCGCGGTCCGTGTGTTGGCGTTCATCTGGTCTCCTCCTTCGGTCGTGCGGACGCTGCGGAGGCGGCGTCCGGCTGCCGACGGGGGCCGTCCCCGTCGTGCATGGGTTCCCGTCGGGATGCGAAGAGCTCCTCGACGGGCACGGTGTCGTCGTGGCCGCCCGTGCGGACGATCGCGAACTGGACGGCATCGGCGCGGCCACCGGTCTGCGCGGCGACGACGCGGCGGACGAAGGCGAGCAGCGCGCGGTAGTCGGCGCCCGTCTCGTACCCGTCCGGCAGCTGTTCCGCTGCCACCAAGAACCGTCCGACCACGTCGAACAGGCCCTTGTCGACCCGCCGGTCCGGGAACCACAGCATGTGCCGGAGCCGGCGTGCTGCGACGTCCTTGGTCCGCGTCCACTCGCTGACCACGTCGTCCTGCCGGTACCGGTACAGCAGCTCGAAGTCCATCGAGGCGGGGATCGGTGCGAAGAAGCGCCAGTTCGGGATGAGCAGCGCGGCGGTGTCGACCTGCCGGACCCGGTCGAACCGACGGTTCGGGTGCTGGCCGATGACCGTCGCGATGATCCAGAGCGCGAGGCCGATCGCGAGGGGCAGTGCCGGACCGTCTCCACGGCGGCTCATCGGTCCACCCCGATCGCCTCGCGGACGAGTGCACCGACCCGTCGGACCGGTGCGGGGTGGACGAGCAGGCCGTCGTGGGTGGACCGCACGACCTCGCGGCGGCCGTCGTGCTCGTGCGCGACGCGTTCGTGCGCGGCGCTCACCGCCGGTTGGAGTTCGTCGCTCGTGCTCGCCGTGACGACGAGCACGTCGGCACCCTCGGGGATGCGGCGTCCGGGTCGGTCGGCGACGAGGTCCGGCTCCGCCGCCTGCCACTCCGCACGGCCGGTGCGCCAGAGCCGGGCGTTCCGGTACACGGGGCTCAGGTCGTCGGTCCGCCCCTGGCGTGCGGGGATCGCCCAGGTCGTGGCGTCGAGCAGCCATCCCCAGCCGGTCCGGAGGGACCACTCCATCAGCGGGAAGCCGTCCGTGAGCGACCGGACGGCGGTCAGGACGTCCTCGTCGGGTCGGTCCACGAAACCGGTGGTCGGGTCGAGGAGGACCACCCCGGCGACGTCGCGCCCGAGCTCGGCCGCGTGGCGTCGGAGCAGGTGCCCGCCGAACGAGTGCCCGACGAGCCAGAGTGGTCCGTCCCCGGCGTGGCGGCCGACGAGGAAGCGGAGGTCCTCCGCGTAGGTGGCGAGCGTCGCGCCTGGTGCCGTGCTCGCCCCGGTCCCGGGACGGTCGTACGTCAGCGTGGCGACGTCGCCGCCGAGCTCCGCGATGATCGGGTCCCAGTACTCCTGGACCGCGACGAGCGAGTTCTCGAACACCACCAGGGGTGCCCCCGGCCCCGAGGTTGCCGGCCGGTACCGCACGGCCAGGCGCGATCCGGCGGGCGTCTCGACCACGGTCTGCCCGGCGCGGGGACGTCGACTGCGCCGGGCGTCCACGACCTGCCGGACCACAGCCTGCGTCCCGACCGCGGCCCCGATCACGCCGAGGACCCACGGGAACCCGTCGTGACGACGCGGTACGACCGATCGGCGGTCTGCGGTGACGTAGAGCACCGCGGGCTGCAGTGCGAGGAACGCTGGGAGGAACCGACCGAGTCCCATGGTCGCGGCGATGGTGAGGTGCATCCCGGCGATCGCGCCGAGGTACGCCACGCGCATCCGCGGGCCGAGCACGAACACGATCGGGAACGCGCACTCGAGGACGAGCGTGGCGACCTCGCCCACCCGGGCCAGTGCCGGCCGGTCGCGCAGGACCCGCCACACCCACTCCGAACCGTAGGTCCGCGTGCGCATCACCCCGAGCAGCGCCGAGCCGTTCCGCCAGGGCTCACCCATCAGCTTCACCCACCCCGAGACGAGGTACGACAGCGTCGCCTGGCTCGCGACCGCCCACAGCGCGGTGTCCACCGTCGCGGGTCGTCGGGAGGCCCGGGCAACACCCGACAGCGCCTGCGTGAAGAACGCCGCCTGGTCGCTGCCGTCGCCGCCGTTGTGGTGCAGTGGCCCGAGTGCGTAGCCGGTGAGCACCGTGACGGCGGACGCCGCGGCGCGGACGCGTCGGTCGCGGACCGGGGACAGGTGGACGAGGGCGGCGGCCACCCGGAGCCCGTGCATCGCGGTCACCACCCGGGGCCGGTAGACGCGGTCGAGCACGCGGCGCAGTCGCTCGTTGCGGACGAGCGCGGAGCCCCGCAGCAGGGTCCAGTCGTTCAGGCCGCCCGTCCGGCGGTTGTCCGCGTTCGCGAGGTGCTCGAGACTCCCCATCAGCACCACGATCGCGGAGGCCCGCTCGGTCGCGGCGAGCACGTTCCCGCGGTCGGCCGACCGGTCGACGACACCGCGGACGACCCGGTCCACGAACCCGATCACGACGCCACCTCGAACTCCACCGTGTACGTGGGGGACTCCGGTGTCACCGGACCGCCGTCCCGGTCGCCCGTCACGGAGCGCACCGCGAGCCCGAGCTCCGTACCGAGGCCGGTCAGGACCTCGACCGATGTGAGGAGGCTCACCTCGTTCCCGATGGTCGTCCGTCCGCCGTCGTGCCACAGGTGACTGACCTGCCAGAGTCCGGTCGGCTCGTCCAGGGTCGCGTAGGTCTGCAGACCACGGCCGACGCCAGGGTACGGGACGAACCAGGTTTCACGACGACGTCCGCCGTGCAGGCCGAGCACCGCGTCCGGGTTGTGCGTCTCGACGACCAAGCGGCCACCGTCGGCGAGGTGGTCCCGCGCGGTGGCGAGCGTCTCGCGCTGGTGCTCGCGGGTCAGCAGCATCGAGATGGACGCGCAGACGCAGAAGACCAGGTCGAACCGCTGTCCGAGGCGGAGGTCGGTCATCGAGCCCTGCACCAGGTCGAGGTCGACGCCGGCCTCGTCGGCGCCGTCGCGGCACCGGTCGAGCATCTCGGCGGACAGGTCGACGCCGGTGACGCTGATGCCCCGCTGCGCGAGCGGGATCGCCACGCGACCGGTCCCCACGCCGAGCTCGAGCGCCGTCGCCGGTGCGCTGGAAGCGAGCACCTCGACGAGGCCCGGTTCCGGCGGGAAGACGTCGTCGTAGATCTCCGCGAACTGCTGCCCGTACGTGTGCTGCACGACCCGACCCCCCTCGGCGTCGGGCTCCCTCGGCCCGACACCGAGGGACGCTAGGCCTGTACGTCCGCTCAGTCACACGAGTCCCGACGATCGCTCAGGCTGCTCGGAGGCGTTCGCCAGGTCCAGTAGGCATCCCGCCTCGGCGCGTGCGCCGCGTCGAACCGCACCAGCTCGGGGAAGCAGGCGGGCGGGCACCGGATCGGGTTGGTCGGGCACGCGGCGGACCCGCGCGTACCCCGGCCCCGCGGTCAGTCGGCGGCTGTCGCCGCGAGGTCGCTGTGGGTGGCCGCGTACCAGCCGACGGTCGAGTCCCCGGACGTCGGACCGATGGTGACGTACTCGCTCCGGGTGCGCAGGTACAGGTCCTCGTCGTGTCCGCACCGGATCTCGCCCGAGGCGACCACAGGACGGACGGGAGGCGCGGTGCGGGCCCGACCCGCGCCTCCAGGCCCTCAGGCGGTCGCGGCGCGACCCGCGGCCACCCAGCCGAGCCGTCGCAACGTCTCGCGGTTCCGGATCCAGATCATCGGCTGCACCAGGAGGTCCGGCGCCCAGGCACCCGGCCCCGCCACGGCGTCCTCGACGATGGTGACCTTGCAGCCCCGTCGGTGCTCCTCGACGACGAGCTCGACCCGGGCCTCGCCGAGGGGCCACCCCTTCGGCTGGATCACCATGCGGTGCGGAGCGTCCCACTCGAGGACCGTCGTCACGTCGTCGATCACGAGCGGCCAGATGCCGAACGAGTGGTGCAGGCGGGTGCCGACCGCGGGCCACCCCTCGTCCTGACCGCGCATGCGTGAGGCGCCGACGACCCAGGTGGTGAAGAGCCAGCCGTCCGCGAACACGTCGAAGACGTCCTCCGGGCGGCAGCGCAGGATGCGGACGTTCTTCGCCATGGTCAGTCCTCCGGTGCGAGATCGACGTGCTCGGTGAGCCCGAACGTGTGTCGCAGGGCGCTCCGTGCAGCGTGCCAGCCGGCCATGCCGTGCACGCCGGGGCCCGGGGCGGACGCCTCGGAGCAGAGGTACATGCCACCGCCCATCCGCCACGGGTCGGACGACAGCACCGGGCGCTTGACCAGCTGCCAGAAGCTCGCGGCGCCGGCGGCGATGTCGCCACCGACGTAGTTCGGGTTGTACGCGCCCATGTCGACCGCGGTGCGGCTGCTCGACTGCAGGACGGTGTCGCGGAACCCCGGTGCGAAGCGCTCGATCTGCCGCGTGATCGCCTCGGTCTGGTCGATGTCGGACCCTGCCGGCACGTGCGCGTAGGCCCAGAAGACGTGCTTGCCGGCCGGTGCGCGGCTCGGGTCGACCACGGTGGGCTCGGCACCGAGCACGTAGGGCCGCTCGGCGTGCGCACCGCGCGCGACCGCGCCCTCGGCAGCGGCGATCTCGGCACGGGTCCCGCCGATGTGCACGGTGCCGGCATCGCGGAGCGCCGCGTTCGTCCACGGCACCGGGTCGGAGAGCGCGAAGTCGACCTTCGCGGCGGCATTGCCGAACCGGAACTGCCGGAGGGCTCCGCGCCGCGGCGTCGGGATCTGCTTCCCCGCGATCCGCAGCATGCCGGGGACGCTCGTGTCGAAGAGCACCGCCTTTGCCGGCGTGAGGTCGCCGAGCGAGCGGACCTCGCGGCCGGTCTCGATCCGGCCGCCGTGCGCGACGAGGTCCGCGGCGAGCGCGTCGACGATCGCCTGGCTGCCGCCGATCGGGACCGGCCAGCCCCGGGCGTGCGCGTAGGAGCCGAGCGACAGCGCCGCGGCGGCGGTGGAGAGGGACGGCATGTGCTGGATCGAGTGCGCCGCGACCCCGGAGACCATGGCGGGCGCGACCTGGTCGCGGAAGCGGAGGTTCCACGCGCTCGTTCCCTGCTCGAGGGCGCGGAGTCCGAACCGGAGGACCGTGAGGGGGTGCCGCGGGACGTGCAGCAGCGCGTCGGTGGCGAAGTCGGCGACCTGGTCGGCGTTGCCGGACAGCGGCGCCATGAGCTGCCGGAACGCGGGACCGTCGACGCCGAGCGACTCCGCGGTGCGAGCGAGGTCCCGGTACGCGATGCCGGCGCGCCCACCGTCGAGCGGGTGCCCGTACTGGACCTCCGGCAGGCGGAGTTCGATGCGGTCCTCGAGGCGGAAGCGCCGGAAGAACTCGGACTGCAGCGCCATCGGGTGCACGGCGGAGCACACGTCGTGTCGGAACCCGGGCAGCGTCAGCTCGGCGGTCCGTGCGCCACCGCCGATCGTGTCGCCGCGTTCGACGACCTCGACCGACAGCCCCGCGCGTGCGAGCGTCACCGCCGCCGCGAGTCCGTTCGGCCCCGCTCCGACGACCACCGCATCCACCATGCACCCGAGCCTAGGGACCGCTGCTGCGCGCCGTCTCGGTCGGGACGGTCCGCCGCGGACCGGAGGCGCGGCTCGGTGCCGCCCCGCGCCTCCGGTCCGTCGTCGGGCGCGGTCCAGGGCCGTTCCCGGTTCCGCCGCTGACCGTTCCGGTTCACGAACCCCGGGAATCGCGAACCAGAACGGTCAACGCGCCGACGGATTCAACGCATCCTGCCGAGCGCGCCGAGGACGATGGACCCGCTCGGCGACAGGACCCGGGCACGTGTCGGCGGCTCTGCCGTCCTGGCAGCCTGACAGGTCAGACGCGCGCCGCGTCCGGGTCCGCCGGGTCCGATCCGTCGTCGCCCGCGTCCGCCGCGTCGGGCTCGTCGGCGTCCAGCGCGGTGGACCCCACCGGGTGCTCGGCCAGGAGCGCCGCGAAGTCCTCGTCGAGCATCTGCTGCAGCCGGTCGTCCCGTCCGACCTCGTAGTCGTCGGCCGGACGCTGCGCCCACCCGAGCCGCCCGACGACGGTCGTGCCGATGTCGTCCCACGCCCGGGCCCGGGCCGCGAGGACGATGCCGTCGACGAACCCCTTGTCGTCCCGGCGCTTGTCGAGCATCGTCGCGAGCTGCTCGTACGTCGCCTCACGCGTGCGGAGCTTCAGGTCGTCGCCGCGGCGGTAGTCGTGCTGGTGCCGCGAGCGCCCCTTCTGCTTGCTCGACCGCGACCGGATGTCGCGCATCCGGGCAGCGTCGCCGCGCTGTTCGTCGGCCATGCGGTGGAGCTCCTCGCGCGCGGCCTCGGCGATCACGGCGTGGTCGAAGTACCCCTCGTCGCGCAGCGCGTTCGTGATGATCCGGTTGCCGACGGCGATGGTGACGGCGGCCTTGGCGATGAGGAAGCCCTCGTCGACCGCTCGCTTCAGCTCGACCTGGCTGACGGGCCGGTCGCGCACGTCGTGCTTGCTGCGTCGTCCGAACAAGGCCATGCAGTCGACGATACCGGCGTCGGGTGACCATCCGTCCGCAGGTGGACCCGGATCACGCTCGGGAGGGACGACCCGCCTCCCACGGACCCGTAGCGTCGGGTGCATGGCCACGATCTCGGAATCCCCCCGCACCGGTCTCGGCACGGCGAGTCTCGTGCTCGGCATCTGCTCGTTGCTCGCCGGGTGGACGTTCGTCGCGCCGATCGTGGGGCTGTGCCTCGGCGTCGCCTCGCGGAGCCGCGAGCCGTTCGCCCGTGGTCGTGCCGGCTGGGGGATCCTGCTCAACCTCGTCGCGCTGGCGGTCTGGATCCTGCTGCTCGCGCTGTTCGTCGTCGGCGGGGCGTTCGCGGTCTGGACCGGGGTCACCCACGGCCGCTGAACCGGAGCGCCCGACTCAGAACACGAGGCCGTACACGGCGACGTCGACCCGCACCGGCCCGAGCGGCAGCGCGCTCCGCAGGGTGCCCTCGTACGCGAAGCCGAGCCGCTCGGCGAGGGCACGGCTCCGGCGGTTGTCCACGGCGGTCCGGATCTCCACCCGGGCCGAGCCGCGGGTCCGGGCGACCCCGACGAGGACGGTGGCCGCCCGCCGGGCGACACCCCGTCCCTCCTGGCCCGCATCGACCCAGTAGCCGAGGGATGCCTGCCCGAGGTAGGGGTCGAAGGCGAGCGAGGCGGCACCGACGACCCGGTCGTCCAGCCGGATGACGCACGGGAGCGCCCGGTCCATCGCGTACTGCGCGAGCAGGCGCTCGGTGTGCAGGCCGATCGTCTCGACGGTCTGCTCCTGCCACGCCCACGGTTCCGCCGCGCGCAGCCGGTCGGCGTTGGCGACGACGAGCTCGTGCAGCGGCCGGACGGTCGTGAGGTCGCGCAGCGTCAGCGTGTACCCGTCCCCGAGGTCCCGTCCGAACGCCGCCACCCCTCAGAGACTAGGCACGCGCGCGCCTACTCGTACCGGAGCGCCTCGATCGGGTTCTGCCGAGCGGCCCGACGCGCGGGCAGGGTGCCCGCGAGGAAGGCGATGAACATCACGACGAGGATGATCGTGATCACCGAGGACGGCGCGAACTGCATGATCTGCAGGCCCGGCAGGTCCTTGAGGACGGTGCCGGCGAGCACGTTCGAGATCCCGGTGCCGAGCAGGATCGCCACGCCCGCGCCGATCGCGCTGCCGAGGAACCCGATGAACACGGCCTCGAGCGAGAACAGCGTGTAGACCTTCCCGCCGCCCATCCCCATCGCCTTCATCAGTCCGATCTCACGGGTGCGCTCCTGCACGCTCATGAGCAGCGTGTTGATGATGCCGAACCCGGCCGCGACGAGTGCGATGACGGCGAAGGCGTTCAGCACGCCGACGATGCCGTTGATGACCGTCTGGAACTGGCCGAGCTGGTCCTGGATGGTCTGGCCCGTGTAGCCGTCCTTCGACAGGGCGCTCTTCACGGTGGTCGCCGACGCGCCGCTGTCGAGGGTGGCGGTGGCGCTGGCGTACGAGGTGGCGATCGACGAGGGCTTGCCGGTCTCCTGCGCGGCCTGCATCGCGTCGGTGAGCGCTGCGTTCGCACCGGCCCCGCCGCCGAACAGCGACTCGTTCTGCACGCCCGCGACCGTGGCGGTCAGGGTGTGTTCCTTGCCCTGGTAGTCGTCGACCGCGATGGTGAGGTCCTTGCCGACCGCGGCCCTCGCGCTGCCGAGCCCGAGGTTCTTCAGGTAGTTCGTCGGCAGCAGCACCTGGTTGCCGGCGGAGGACGAGTCGTCGAGCTGCTTCCCCGCGGCGAGGTCGGCGTCGAGCTCCCCCGCGTTCGCCGCGATGTCGACGACGTACTTGCCCGCGCTGCCGTACTCGACCCACTTCGTGCTGAGGGCGACGGCCGGACGGACGCTCTCGATGCCCGCGACGTCCTCGATCTTCGTGACGTCGGACTGCGACAGGTACGCGAACGACGCCGGCCCGCGGTCGACGCTCTGACTCGACTCGTCGGGGTCGTACTTCGCCGGCCCCGAGTCGGTCGAGGACTCGACGGCCTTGGTGATCGTCAGCGACCCGGTGTCGCCGATGGAGGCCACCTGGGTGTCGATGTAGTTGCTGACGCCCGTGCCGATGGCCGAGGTCAGGGTGATGGTGAACGCGCCGATGAAGATCGCGATGACGGTGAGCGTCGTGCGGAGCTTCGACCGGAAGGTGTTCGCGACCGCGGTGCGGAAGAGGTCGAGGACGTTCATGCGGAGTGCCTCCCGTGACCGGGGGCGACGGCATCGACGGCATCGACGGCATCGTCCCCGCCCACGATGAGTCCGTCGCGGACGTTGACGCGGCGGTCGCAGCGTTCGGCGAGTTCCTCGTCGTGGGTGACGACCACGAGGGTGATCCCCCGGTCGCGCTGCAGGCCGAAGAGCATGTCCTCGACGACCTGACCGGTGTTCGTGTCGAGGTTGCCGGTCGGTTCGTCGGCGAAGATGACGCTCGGCTCCCCCACCAGGGCTCGTGCGATGACCACGCGCTGCTTCTGCCCGCCGGACAGGTCGTTCGCGTCGTTCTTCGCCTTGTCCGCGAGCCCGAGGGCGTCCAGCGCGGCCATGCCCCGGCGCTTCCGCTCGGCGCCGGTGACGCCCGCGATCTTCAGCGGGAGCACGACGTTCTCGAGCACCGAGGTCTTCGGCGTCAGGAAGAACTGCTGGAAGACGAACCCGAACGTGCTGTTCCGCGTGCGGTTGACCTGCCGTGCGCTGAGCGTCGCCGCGTCGGTACCGTCGAGCAGCACCTGGCCGGCCGAGGGCTTGTCGAGCAGCGCGAGCAGGTGCATGAGCGTCGACTTGCCGGAACCCGACTTGCCGACGATGGCGAGGCTCTCGCCCTGGTCCACCTGCAGCGACACCCCCTTGAGCGCGTCGAACCGCGTCGCGCCGCGGCCGTAGGTCCTGGCGAGGCCACGGGCCTCGAGCACGGGAGTGGTCATGCGCCAACCGTACTGTCCACTGCACGACTGCAAGTTTGCGTTTGCTGTAAACCATGTGACGTTCCGGTTACAGTCGGGCCATGCCCGACACCGCGCCCGCCTCCGAGATGGGCCTCCGCGACCGCAAACGCCTCGAGACCCGGCACCGCATCGCCGAGGCCGCACGCACGCTCGCCCTCGAACAGGACATCGACCGCACCACGATCGAACAGATCGCCGCGCGCGCCGAGGTGTCGCCCCGGACGTTCTTCAACTACTTCGAGAGCAAGGAGGACGCGGTCCTCGGGCACACCGAGCTCGACCTCGCCCCCGAGACCCTCGCCGCACACCTCGCCGCGGTCGAGGGCGAACCGGCGGCGCAGGCCGTGGTCGACCTGGCGTTCCTGGTGTTCGGGGAGTCCTTCGGCGACGAGCGCGAACGGCTCGCCCGCAAGGAGGTCATCGTGCGCTTCCCGCAGCTCATGCGCCGGCAGGTCTCGCGGATGACCACGGTGGCCGAGGCGATGACGGGTGCCGTCCGCACGATCCTCGAGCGGGACCCGGCGTGGGGTCCGGACGCGGCCACCCCCCAGGCGGCCGAGATGCTGCTCGGCATGTGCATGACCGGGCTGCGCAGCTCGGCACGCCACGAGGGGTCGGACCCCGACGCGGTCCGCGCCGCGGTCGTCGCGTCGATCCGCGACACCGCCGCGCGCATCACCACCCGGTAGCGGACGGGAGGCGCGTGACGGGCCCGCCCCGTGCCTCCAGTCCGTACATCGTGAGCAGAAATGGTCGGGTGCCGCGCGCGGACCCGACCATTTGTGCTCACGATGCGAGCGCGCCGCGCGCCGCACGCCGCACGCATCACGGCTTCGTGATGAAGCCCTCCTTGACCATCCAGTCGAAGGCGACGTCCGCCGGCTCCCGGCCCTCGACGTCGACCTGCCGGTTCAGCTCCTGCAGCACG
Source organism: Curtobacterium sp. LFS084 (assembly GCF_047977705.1). Classification (NCBI taxonomy): domain Bacteria; kingdom Bacillati; phylum Actinomycetota; class Actinomycetes; order Micrococcales; family Microbacteriaceae; genus Curtobacterium; species Curtobacterium sp. LFS084. The sequence goes on along the minus strand of NZ_JBFPFM010000001.1, from coordinate 259,178 downwards.
GCGTCGGTGAGCTTCGGCGAGATCTGGTCGTAGACGTCCGCGAGCTGCGGGTACTCCGCGAGCGTCTCCGAGTCGAGCACCGGAGCGACGTTGTAGGCCGGGAAGAACCCCTTGTCGTCCTCGAGCACCGTCAGGCCGAGCGACTTGATGCGGCCGTCGGTGGTGAACACCTCGCCGAAGTTGCACTTGCCACGGTCGGTCGCCGTGTAGACCGTGCCCGTGTCGAGGATGCTGACGTTGCCGCGCGGGACGCCGTTCTCGCCCGAGCCGCCGAGCTCGAGCCCGTACTTCTCGAGCATCGGCTTGAAGCCGTCCGCGCGTGAGTTGAACTCGGACTCGACGCAGAAGGTGCGCTCGCTGACGGGCAGCTTGGTGATGTCGGAGAGCGTCGTGACGTCGCCGAGCTCCGACACGGCCTCGTCGCGGACGGCGAAGGCGTAGGTGTTGTTCATCGGCGCGGGTTCGAGCCAGGTGAGGCCGTTGCCCGCGTCCTCCTGCTTGACCGCCTCCCACTGCTCGGTCTTGTCCGGGATGCCCTCACTGTGCCCCATGAAGGTCAGCCAGGCCGTGCCGGTGTACTCGTACGTGAAGTCCGCCGCGTGCGAGGTCATCAGCTCGCGGACGGCGACGCTGCCGGGGACGTTCGTCTCGTCGGTCACGTCGAAGCCGGCGGCCTTGGCGGCGAGCACGGCGATCTTGCCGAGCACGAGCTGCTCGGTGAAGTTCTTTGAGGTCACCGTGAGGTGCGCCCCGGCGGGCAGATCGTCGATCCGCTTGATCGATCCCGGGTCCGCCGCGGGCACGAAGGACGTCGCCGGCTGGAGTCCGCAGCCCGTCAGTGCGAGCGCGGCGGCGCCCGCCACGGCGGTGGCGGTCACGATGCGGCGGCGGAGCGTCGGACGGGAGGCGCGGCGTGCGTCGCGCGCGTCGGCGTGCGTCATCGGAGTCCCTTCGGTCGTGCGACCGTCTCGACCACGCGGCCGAGCCAGTCGATGGACAGGGCGAGGAGCGCCACGAGGAGCGCCCCGGAGACGAGCACCTTCGGCAGGAACAGCGTCACCCCCGTGGTGATGAGGAGGCCCAGGCCGCCGGCGCCGACGAAGGTCGCCAGGCTCGCGGTGCCGACGAGCAGGACGAGGGCGGTGCGGATGCCGGAGAGCATGACCGGGACCGCCAGCGGCAGCTCGACCTTCATGAGCACACTGAAGGCACTCATCCCCATGCCCCGTCCGGCCTCGACGAGCCGAGCATCGACGCTCTGCACGCCGATCATCGTGTTCCGGAGCACCGGCAGGATGGCGTAGAGCACGAGGGCGACGACGGCGGACCAGGAGTTCAGCCCGAGCCAGGCCGCGAGCAGCACGATCAGACCGACGGCGGGCGCCGCCTGGCCGAAGTTCGCGACGGCGATCACCCCGGGGCTGATCCGACGCAGCGGCCCGCGGGTGAGGACGACCCCGAGCGGGATCCCGATCACGAGCACGAGCACGGTGGCCTCGAGGGTCAGCATGAGGTGCTGCCCGGTCAGGTCGAGGATGGTCGACGGGTTCAGGGTCCCCCGCTCGGTGGCGGTGAGGTCCGCGGTCGCGAGCCACACGGCGAACGCTGCGAGGACCACGAGGATCGCGATCGGCTGGAACAGCAGGCCCTTCCAGGACGTGCTGGCGCCCGTGGCCGGTCCGGCGGCGACCGCGCTCACAGGTCCTCCCCGGACGGCGCGATCGTCGGGGCGGCGGGCGACGAGGGCATGGTCTCGATCGGGTTGGTGTTCGTGCCGACCGGGGCGTACTGCTGCTCCTCCGCGGCGGCGGCGCGCGAACGGGTGATGGCGTCCATGACGACCTCGACCGTGATGACGCCGCGGAACGCCTCGCCGCGGCCGGTGACGAGCGCGGCACCGGCGCTCGAGACGAGCATGGTGTCGAGCGCGTCGTTCAGGGTCGCCGCCTCGCCCACGACGGGCAGGTCGGGCTCGATGCCCTCCGGGATCCGGTCCAGCCGCTCGAGCTGGCGGCGGGTCGGCCACCCGATCGGACGCTGACGACGGTCGACGACGACGGCGTGCCCGTGACCGCCGGCCTCCTGCATGCGCTGCAGGACGGCCTTCGTCTCCTCGCCGGGCGAGCAGGTGACCGCCGGCGCGAGCTCGACGTCGCGGACCCGGTTCAGCGTGAGCTGCTTGAGCCCGGCGCCGGACCCGATGAAGTTCTCGACGAACTCGTTCGCCGGCTCGGCGAGGATCCGCTCCGGGGTGTCGTACTGCACGATGTGCGCACCCTCGGTGAAGATCACGATCCAGTCGCCGAGCTTCACGGCCTCGTCGAAGTCGTGGCTGACGATCACGATCGTCTTGTGCAGCTCCTCCTGGATGCGGAGGAGCTCGTCCTGCAGGCGCTGCCGGGTGATCGGGTCGACCGCACCGAACGGCTCGTCCATGAGCAGGACGGGCGGGTCCGCGGCGAGCGCCCGGGCGACGCCGACGCGCTGCTGCTGCCCGCCGGAGAGCTCCCGCGGGTAGCGGTCGCGGTACGTGTCGGGGTCGAGCGAGACCAGGTCGAGCAGTTCGTCGACGCGGGCCGCGATCTGCTCCTTGGACCAGCCGAGCATCTTCGGCACGATCGCGATGTTCGCCGCGACCGTCATGTGCGGGAAGAGTCCGCCGGCCTGGATGACGTAGCCCATCCGGCGACGGAGCTCGTCGGCGTCGATCCCGGTGACGTCGTCGTCGCCCACGACGATGCGTCCCTCGGTCGGTTCGATGAGTCGGTTGATCATCTTGAGCGTCGTCGTCTTGCCGCAGCCGGAGGGACCGACGAGCATGACGATCTTGCCCGCGGGGATCTCGAGCGTGATGCCGTCGACGGCGGGCTTCTGCTGGCCGGGGTACCGCTTGGTGACCTCGTCGAGCAGGATGCTCCGGCCGGTGACGTCGCCGTCGGGAGCGGTGGTGGTGGCGGGGTCAGTGCTGGACACGGATACCTCTCGAGATGGTCAGGCGGCCGAGGCCGATGAGGAGCAGGTCGAGGACGAAGGCGATGATCACGACACCGACCACGCCGACGACGACGGAGGACAGGGCGTTCGCACCACCGAGGCGCGAGAGGCCCGAGAAGATGAAGCCGCCGAGCCCGGGACCGAGTGCGTACGCGGCGATCGCGGCGATGCCCATCACCATCTGCGCCGACACCCGGACGCCGCTGAGGATGATCGGCCACGCCATCGGCAGCTCCACCTGCACGAGCGTGCGGAAGCGGCTCATGCCGATGCCGCGCGCGGACTCGACGACGGTGGGCGGGATCTCGGCGAGTCCGACGACGGCGTTGCGCAGGATCGGGAGCGCGGCGAAGAACACCACGGTGGTCACGGACGGTACGACGCCGAACCCGAGGGGCACGATGAGCAGACCGATGACGGCGAACGACGGGAGCGTCAGGCCGATCGCGGACACCCCGTTCGCGACGGAGGTCAGCCGGGGGCTGCGGTAGACGAGGGTGGCGAGCACCACGGCGATGACGGTCGCGAGCACGGTGCACTGGACCACCAGCGAGAAGTGCTGCCACGACGCGAACCAGATCTGGTCCCATCGCTCCACGATGAACTGGAACACGCGGAAGCGCTCCTCCCGGTCGGCCGAAGTACCCACGGGTCGGGGCACAGGTGCCTTCGAACCTAGGCAGCGCGACGAGTGTTGTACACCTGCAAACGTCCGAACCGGGGTGATCCTGCGGATCCGTCAAGGAATAAACCCCAGGTCAGCAAGGCTTCAGGCGTGTGTAGCTGGGAGAACGGTAACGATCCCGAGCCGTCGTCGGCTATGCGTCGAGGTCGCGGAGCCCGGATCGCTCGGCGAGGTCGACGAGGTGCTCGCGCCAGGCGACCCACTCGGCGGGGCTCTTCTCGGCGAGGTTGCCGTCCCCGTCGCCGGCGAGTCCGTCGAGCATCTCGCGCACGATGTCGGCGTGGCCCGCGTGCCGGGCGGTCTCGGCGCCCATGTGCACGATGATCCGGTGCAGGGTCACCTGGCGGCGGTCCTCCGGCCACCAGGACACGACCCCGCGGCTGTCGAGGTCGAGCGCCTCGATCGTGGCGTCCGTGTGCGCGGCGCTGCGGTGGTGGAACGCGACGATCTCGTCCAGGGTCTCGTCGAGCGACGCGTACATGTCGTCGCCGTCCTCGGACTCGAGCCAGGCGGGCGGATCCGGCAGCGGACGCCCGAAGACCTCGCCGAAGTACCGGGCCTGCACGCCCGCGACGTGCTTCACGAGCCCGAGCACGTTCGTGCCGGTCGGCGTGACGGGCCACCGTGCCTGCCGCTCGGCGAGTCCGTCGAGCTTGGCGACCAGCGCGGCGCGCTGCTTCTGCAGGGAACGGTGCAGCGTCCGCTTGCGCGCGGCGGCGTCGACACCGGTCGCGACGCCCTCGTCCGACAGCATCGACCCACCGCTCGAGGCGATGGTCGGTGCTGCCGGTGCGGGGTGGACCTCGGGGACCGGGTCGGTGCGCGTCATGCCCTCGATCGTGCCACCGCGCGGTCACGCACGCCCTGCGACTCGGTCACGGCGACGCGTTCGGCGGTGAGCAGGAGACCGGCCACCTCGCCGGAACTGCGCGTCGGTGCGTCGTTCCAGCTCGTGAGGTCGCGGACGCGTCCCATCCGGACGTCCGGTGCCGGGCACCACAGCACCGGCGCTCCCTCGTCGGAGGCGAGCGCGTGCCACACCAGGTCGAGGGCGCGCTGGACCTGCTGCGAGTGCACGGCGTGCGGGCCGCCCGCCGCGGAGACGACCGAGCCGACCAGGCACGCGGCGACGAGTGGCCGACCCTGCACGTCCATGGCGGCGGCGCTCGAGGCCTTCCGCATCCGTCCGTGCTCGTCGACGTAGGCGAACCACGCGTGCTGGATCCACCCCCGTTCGATGACGCCGCGGGCACCGGAGAGCAGCCTGGCGAGGTCGTCGAGCTCCTGCAGACGGGCTTCGACACGACGCTCGCGTGCCGCGGTGCGGCGCGCTGCGAAGCGGTCGAGGAGCCCGCGGATGCCGGTGCGGGTCGGGGCGGACGGGACGGGAGAGGCGTCGGTGGCGACGTCGTGCTGGACGCGGAACTCGAGGGTCATGACGGCCCCTCCGATCTTCACGTGCACGGATTGGTGCGGTCACGATAGCCCCGCGCGGACTCAGTCGTCCAGCACTTCTCCGATCACCCGGTGGGCGACGGCGCGGAACGCGCGGTCGTCGGACAGGTGGAGTGCCGAACCGATCGAGACGGCCCAGGCGCGGGCCCGCTCCCAGGTGTCGTCGTCGGCCGCGACGCGTGCGCGGAAGGTGCGCCGCGCCTCCCGGTCGAGCGTGAGCCACGCGGTGGCGAGGTCGACCGCCGGGTCGCCCGCCGTCACGTCGCCGAAGTCGACGACCGCCGACAGGCGGGTACCGCCGTCCGGTGCCGTGTCGAACAGCACGTTGAAGGGGTGCAGGTCGCCGTGCACCCAGACGGGAGGCCCGGCGTACGCGGGCAGCGCCGCCGCCGTCCGCCAGACTGCCGCGAGTGCGCGGGCCCGTGGCACGTCCGCCGTCGCGAGCCGCGTGAGCACCGCCTCGCTCCGGGTCGCGAGCGGCACCGCCCGGACCGGGTTCACCGGGGCGTCGGCGGGTGCCGGGACGTGCAGCAGTCCGAGGAACGCGGCGAGCGCCTCGGCGACGCGCACCCCGCCCTGCCGTTCGCCGGCCGGTTCGCCCGGGAGCCAGCGGACCACGCTCCACGACCACGGGTAGCCGAGGGCCGGTCGACCGGTGCGGACCGGGTCCGGCACCGGCACGATCGGGGCCACCCGCTGCGCGATCCCGGGCAGCCAGCGTTGCTCGTGCTCGATGAGGGTCGCGGCGGCCGCACGGCGGGGGAGCCGGACGGCCAGCAGGTCGCCGAGCCGGACCACGACGTTGTCCCACCCGTTCGCGGCGATCGCCATCGGGAGGTCGGCGAGGTCGGGGTGCTGGTCACGGAGCAGGGCGGCGACGAGCGGGACGTCGACGTCGACCTCGGCAGCGGGGGTGGCCACCGGGTCAGGCTAGCCCGGACCGCGGCGGACCCGTGAACGGGGGCGTGAGCGCAAACCTACCGCTGGGTATGCTCGGAGCGATCAGCGACGTGGGTGTCGGTGGGGGGACCCGCGTCGCTCGGTCGAGGGAGTCCGCTCAGTCGAGCGGGTTCGCTCAGTCGAGCGGGAGCGGGGCGATCATCCCGACGAGTCGGGGGATCTCCGGGCGGACCCGGTCCGTGACGATCGCGGCGAGCAGGACCGTCCAGAGCTCGCGGAGCCGCTCGTACAGGTCCGAGCGGTCGGCGAGGACGTCGGAGACCGTCTGCACGCCCGTGTAGGCGGGGATGACGACCCGGCCGACGAGGTCCGCGTCCCACGCCGGGTCGACCTCGCCGGCGTCGATGCCCTGCCGGACGAGGTCGGCGATCACCTGCATCCAGTCGGTGTACGGGTCGCGCCGTGCCACGCCCTGCGCAGCGGTGTCGGTGGACAGCCGGATGCCGGCGCTCACGACCGTCTCGTGGACCATCTGCGACGCGAGCCCCTGCGACAGCCACATGAGCACCTCGAGCGGGGTGGTGCCGCGCGCGACGGCCGCCTCGCCGTACTGCCGGGAGACCTCGTGCTGCCGGGCGACCACCGCACCGGCGAGGTCCGCCTTCGAGGTGAAGTGGAAGTAGAGCGCGCCCTTCGTGAGGCCGGCCCGCTCGGCGACGGCGTCCATCGAGGTGCCGAGGTAGCCCCGCTCGTCGAACTCGCCCGCCGCGGCGTCGAGGATCGCGGCGCGGGTCTCGACCGCTCGCTGCTGCCGCGTCCCGCTCTCCTGCGCCATGATCCTGCAAGCGTACCGACGCAACCGCGCCCAGGCGGCGTCCGGCCGGCGTCCGGGATCCTCCCCGGTCGGCTGTCGTACGGTTCCCGACATGGACGGATGGCGGAACCCCGCGCGCTGGGCCCGGACGGGGCGGTGGCTGCTGCTGCCGATCGCCGTGCTCGACTGGGTCGCGCTGGCGCCGCAGACCGTCGTCGTGCTGGCGTTCGCGATCGCCGTCGTCGGGTTGGCCGGCATCGCCGCGGCACTCGTCGCGTGGATGCTCCGACGGTCGCGTGGTGCCATGGCGGCGCTCGGGGTGGTGCTCCTGCTCGGAGGGCTCGTCGTGTTCGGGCTCGACCCGTTCCCCGCGGTGTTCCCGCTCGTCGACGGGTGGTGGCCGGAGTCGATCACCCGGCCGCAGGTCGTCGCGAGCGCCTACTGGCAGCTCGCCGGGCTCGGGATCGAGCTCGCCGGGTTCGGCATGCTCGCGACGCTCCTCGTCGTGTCGCTCACGGCGAAGCCCGCGCAGCGCTGACGACCGGGGGTCCGGGCCGTCGGGCACCCGCGCGACCGGGCATCCGGGCGTCCGGCGGTCAGTCGCGCGTGAGCACGAGGAGCGTGCCGACCGCCGCGTCGCCCCGGACGCGTTCGACCAGGTCGGCGACGTCGTCGGCGGTCCGCACCGACGTGGTCAGGGCGTCGAGGCCCCCGACCGCGGCCAGCAGTCCGTCGGTGCACAGCACGACGCGGTCGCCCGGTGCGAGCTCGACGGTCCCCGTCGTCCGCGGGGTCCCCGCGGGTTGCAGGCCGATCGGCAGGTCGCGCGACCGGAGGACCTCGGTGCCGCCGTCCGCGCGCACCACGGCCGCCAGGCCGTGCCCGGCGTCCACGTACGCGGCGTGCCCCGACGCGGGGTCGAGCCGCAGGTGGAAGAGCGATGCGACGGTGTCCGCAGCCGACAGGTCGGCGGCGACCTGCGCCTCCAGGCCCTCGATCGCGGTCACGGTGTCGACGTCGGTGCGTGCGATCACGGCCGCCCGGACCGCGGCCGCGAGGAGCGCCGCGGCCCGACCGGCGACCGGGACGGCACCCACGGTGCAGTGCAGGCGGCCGTCCGCTGCGACGCGCCAGTCCGCGACGTCGCCGGAGTCCTCGCGGGGGAGTGCCAGCGCGTGGAGTGCGTACCCGGGGACGTCGACGGGCTCCGGGACGAGGCTGTCCACGACCCGCCGGACCCGGTCGCGCTCGATCGCGTGGCCGAGCTCCCGTTCCGCCCACCGTGCGAGGTCACGGAGCAGGTCGAGGTCCTCCGGCGACATCGTCCGTGGGATCGCGTCCATGATGCAGAGGGTGCCGACGCGGGTGCCGTCGAGCATCGACAGCGGTGCGCCCGCGTAGAACCGGATCCCCTGGTCGGTGACGGCCGCGAGGTGCGCGAACCGCGGGTCGAGCGTGGCGTCCGGCACCACGATCGGCGCATCGTCGAGCACCGTCGTCGAGCAGAACACCTGCTCGGCCGGCGCGCTGCGACCCTGGTGCCAGCCCTGGGTCGACTGCGCCGTCACCAGGCCGTCGTGCACGATGTTGAGGAAGGACAGCGGGACGCCGAAGGCCTCCTGCGTCATGCGGGTGATGCGGTCGAAGCGCTCTTCGGGGCCGCTCCCGAGCACGCCGAGCGCCTCGATCACGGCCGACCGGTGCGCTGCGGCGTCGAGGTGGCTCACCCGTCCTGTCTACCCGCACCCTCGCCCAGGAACCAGTCCCGCGGGTGGGGGTCGGCGGTGAGCTCGCGCCGCTCGGACACGGGCGCCGCCCACGCGGCCGCGTTCGACAGCACCCGCTGGACGTCCGGGTGGTGGTACACCGGGTACTCCTGGTCGCCGGGGGAGAAGTAGAAGACCTTCCCGAGGCCGCGGCGGTACGCGACGCCCGAGCGGAAGACCTCGCCGCCGGCGAACGTCGACAGGAAGACCTCTTCGTCGGGGCGCGGGATGTCGAAGTACTCGCCGTACATCTCCTGGCGGTCGATGACGATCGGGTGCGGGACGCCCGCGGCGATCGGGTGCTCGGGCGCCACCGTCCAGACCAGCTCGCGCTCCCCGTCGTTGCGCCACTTCAGGGAGCAGGTCGTGCCCATCAGCCGCTTGAACGGCTTCGAGTAGTGCCCGGAGTGCAGCACCACGAGGCCCATGCCCGCGTGCACGGCGTCGACGACCAGGTCGACGACGGCGTCGCTGACCTCGTCGTGGGCGGCGTGACCCCACCAGAACAGGACGTCGGTGGTGGCCAGGCGCTCGGCGGTGATGCCGTGGTCGGGCTCCTGCAGGGTGGCGGTGCTCACGGTCGCGTCCGGGTGGTGCTCGCGGAGCGCGGCGGCGATGACGGTGTGCATGCCGTCGGGGTAGTGCCCCACGACGGTCTCGTCACCCCGGCTCTCGTGCACGTTCTCGTTCCAGACGACGATGTTCAGGGGACGGGATTCGGTCGGCGTCGACATGGCTCCCACGCTAGTCCGCCTGGTCGTCGAATCGATACGACCACCGGAGTGTCGGGGCTTTCCCGGGAGGCGTCCGCGACGATGTGGGCATGACTCCCCGATCCCTGTTCCGCGCCGCCGCGGTCGCCGAACTCGTGACCTGGACCCTGCTCATCGCCGGGATGGTGCTGAAGTACGGGCTGGACGCCGGCGACTGGGGCGTCCGGATCGGCGGCGGGGTGCACGGGTTCGTGTTCCTGGCGTACCTCGTGGTGACCACCGTCATCGCGGTGAACCAGCGGTGGTCGGCGGGCGCGCTCGTGCTCGGGTGGGCGAGTGCCGTGGTGCCGTACGCGACCGTGCCGTTCGAGGTCGCCGTCGCACGGCGCGGGATGCTCGACGGAGACTGGCGCCGGTCCGCCGACGGTCGCTCGGGCTTCTGGGACCGCCTGCTGTTCTTCGTGGTGCGCCGCCCGCTCCTGGCGGTCGTGATCGGGGTCGTCGCGGTCGCTCTGGTCTTCGTGGTGCTGCTGGCGGCGGGCCCGCCCGTCCCGTCCCGCACCTGACGCGCGGCGCGCGCTCACTTCGTGAGCAGAAATGGTCGGGGTCGTGGTGCTGACCCGACCATTTCTGCACCCGGATCGGCGCGGCGCGGGCACGGACGGACGGGAGGCGGGGGGCCTGCGGGCACCGCGCCTCCCGGCCGTCGTCGCTCGCGCCTACAGCGCGGCGAGCGTCGCGTTCAGCGTCGCGGACGGGCGCATGACCGCGCTCGTCTTGGCGTCGTCGGGACGGTAGTAGCCGCCGATGTCGGCCGGGTGACCCTGCACACCGTTCAGCTCCTCGACGATCTGCTGCTCCTGGGCGTCGAGCTTCGCGGCGATCTCGGCGAACGACGCCGCCAGGTCGCCGTCCTGCGTCTGCGCCGCGAGCTCCTGTGCCCAGTACTTCGCCAGGTAGAAGTGGCTGCCGCGGTTGTCGATCGACCCGAGCTTGCGCCCCGGCGACTTGTCCTCGTCGAGGAAGGTCCCGGTGGCACGGTCGAGCGTCTCGCCGAGGATCTTCGCGCGCTCGTTGCCGGTCACGCCCGCGAGGTGCTCGAGGCTGACCGCGAGCGCGAGGAACTCCCCGAGACTGTCCCAGCGCAGGTAGTTCTGCTCGACGAGCTGCTGGACGTGCTTCGGCGCCGAACCACCGGCACCGGTCTCGAACAGGCCGCCGCCGCCGAGGAGCGGGACCACGGAGAGCATCTTCGCCGAGGTGCCGAGCTCCATGATCGGGAACAGGTCGGTGAGGTAGTCGCGGAGCACGTTGCCGGTGACGGAGATGGTGTCCTCGCCGCGGCGGATGCGCTCGAGCGAGAAGCGCATCGCGTCCTCGGGCGACATGATCTCGATCTGCAGGCCGTCGGTGTCGTGTTCGCCGAGGTAGGTCCGCACGAGGCCGATGAGGTTCGCGTCGTGCGCACGGCTCTCGTCGAGCCAGAACACCGCGGGGGAGCCGGTGGCACGGGCGCGGGTGACGGCGAGCTTCACCCAGTCGCGGATGGCGACGTCCTTCGTCTGGCAGGCGCGCCAGATGTCGCCGGCCTCGACCTCGTGCTCGATGACCGTCTCGCCGCCGCTCGTGACCACGCGGACGCGGCCGGCGGCCGGGACCTCGAAGGTCTTGTCGTGCGAGCCGTACTCCTCCGCCTTCTGCGCCATCAGCCCGACGTTCGGGACCGAGCCCATGGTGGCCGGGTCGAAGGCGCCGTTGGCACGGCAGTCCTCGATGGTCGCCTGGTAGATACCCGCGTAGCTCGAGTCCGGGATGACCGCGAGGGTGTCGTGCTCCTCGCCGTCCGGACCCCACATGTGGCCGGAGGTGCGGATCATCGCCGGCATGGAGGCGTCGACGATGACGTCGCTCGGGACGTGCAGGTTCGTGATGCCCTTGTCGGAGTCGACCATCGCGAGCTCGGGGCCCGCGTCGATGCCGTCCATGAAGGCCTGCTTGATCTCCGCACCGTTCGGCACGGCGTCGAGCCCGGCGAGGATCGAGCCGAGGCCGTCGTTCGGGTTGAGCCCGGCGGCGGCGAGGTCGGCGCCGAAGCGTTCGAAGACGGTCGGGAAGAACGCGCGGATGACGTGCCCGAAGATGATCGGGTCCGAGACCTTCATCATCGTGGCCTTGAGGTGCACCGAGAACAGCACACCCTGCTCGTCGGCCGCGCGGATCTGGTCCCGCAGGAAGGCCTCGAGCGCGCGGACGTGCAGCACCGTACCGTCGACGACCTCGCCCTGGAGGACGGGGATCGACTGCTTCAGGACCGTGGTCTCGCCGTCGCTGCCCACGAACTCGATCGTCAGGACGTCGTCGGCCGGGGCGATCCAGGACTGCTCGTTCGAGCGGAAGTCGTCCGCGCCCATCGTCACGACGTTCGTCTTCGAGTCGTGGCTCCAGGCGCCCATGCGGTGCGGATGCTTGCGGGCGTAGTTCTTGACGGAGAGCGGGGCACGACGGTCGGAGTTGCCTTCGCGGAGGACCGGGTTGACGGCACTGCCCTTGGTGCGGTCGTAGCGGGCGCGGGTGTCGCGCTCCTCGTCGGTCGCGGGCTCGTCGGGGTAGTCCGGCAGGTCGTAGCCCTGCGCCTGGAGTTCCTTGATCGCGGCCTTGAGCTGGGGGATCGACGCCGAGATGTTCGGCAGCTTGATGATGTTCGCCTCGGGCGTCTTCGCCAGGTCGCCGAGCTCGGCGAGGGCGTCGTCCAGGCGCTGCTCGGCGGTGAGGCGCTCCGGGAACTGGGCGATGATCCGGCCGGAGAGCGAGATGTCGCGGGTCTCGACGTCGACACCTGCGGTGCCGGCGAAGGCCTGGATGACCGGGAGGAAGGAGTGGGTGGCGAGGAACGGCGCCTCGTCCGTGAGGGTGTAGATGATCTTGGCCATGCTGGCGGGTACTCCCTTGTTCGACCGTCGGTACGTCCACGCTACTCGCGCAGCGGGATGTCTCGACATCAAGATACATGGTGCCGCCTGCGTGGAGCGGATGCTCGGTCCGCTTTCTGGAGGCGCACTGGCGACTCATAGGGACGTCCCGTCGACTGGTCTTCCGCGACACACGGACCAGGAGGCGCACATGGCGACGACACGGCAGACACCGGAGGACTTCGGTTGGTCCGCGGAGGACCTCCGCTCGGCCTACGCCGTGGACGGCAGCGGACCGTACCGGTACGCACCGGACGGCTCGGGACCGTTCTCCTACGACGAGGACGGCTCCGGCCCCTGGCTGGTGGGGCCGACGCCCCGACGCGGGCTCGCCCGCTTCGCGCCGCGGGACCGCGGGTCGGGCTCGCGGCTGCGGCGGATCGGGACCGCCGTGACCGCGGGCACGCTCGCGCTCGTCCTCGCCGCAGGGAGCGTGGCACTCGTCGCCCACGTCGCCCCGCCGCACCACGCGGTGAACGCCTCGTCCGTCCACACTCCGGAGCCGGACGGGGACTGACCGCCCGGTCCGACCCGGACTGCGCGCGTCACTCGCCGATGCGCACCCGGAACACGCGGACACCGGCGGTCTTCAGCGCCGCGAGCCCGAGGCGCATCCGGAAGGTCCGGAACGGACGCTCGAACCCGGACGGCGCCGACGCCGCGCCGATCTGGTGCAGGACCTCGGACGTCAGCGTCCGCTCGATCTTCGGGGCGAGACGCGTCAGCCCGGACACCGTCACGACGATCCGGACGGCGTGCGGCGCCAGCAGCGGGTCGATCATCTCGGCGGCCTCGTGCGCGCGGTGGAACGCGGGATCGTCGCCCGGTCGACGGATCGCGATGACCGCGAGTTCGGCGTCCCACGTCTCGGCGGGGTCCGGCAGGTCGTCGACCCCGACCACCCGCATCCGAGCCGCGTCGACACCAGCCCGCACGGCAGCGGTGCGGAGCACGGGGAGGAGTTCCTGCGTGCCGGCGAGCACGACGTGGGCCGTGCCCAGGTCGACCGGTTCGTGCCGCTCGCGCGGTCTTCGGGCCATGTGGAGGGTCCTTTCGGCTCGCTCACTGCGGACACTACTGACCGGGCGTCGTCGGGGTCCGCCGCGGGCCTCGGGGATCAGCACCCTCCCAGCACTCGGTAACGATGAGATCACGAAAGGACCTGTACAAAGCGACAGAGTCGTGCAGAATGGTGGGCGGCCATGACGACTGCACGCGAACTCGACCAGCACCCGGACACCCCGGTGGTGCACCTGTCCCGTCGCGCCGCCCTCGAGGCCGAGCGCGCCGCAGCCCGGAAGCCGGCCCGCCGCGAGCGTGCATCGAAGCCGGTGCCGACCGGTCGTCGCACGGCAGCCGCACGCGCCGCGACCGAGCACGTCGACCCCCGCGTCCAGCGCGTCGTCCGCCGACCCGCGCCGACCGCGCCCGCCGTCGTCCGCGCGACCCGCGCCTCCCGGTCCCGCCGCGCCAGCCGCATCACCCTCACGAGCGCCCTGGCGGCCCTCGCCATGTTCGCCGCGTCCGCGATGCCCGCGCACGCGAGCGTCGGCACCTCGATCGCGACCGCGACCCTCGCGCCGTCCGTGCGCACGCAGGACTACGCCGTCACGCAGGCGATCGCCGCCTCGGCCCTCGACCGCGACGGGTTCACGGTCGGCGGCGGCTCGACGGGCACCCCCGGCACGTCGGTGTCCTACGGCGGCGAGATCCGCTCGCCCTTCCCCGGTCCGGTGCGGATGAGCTCGGGCTTCGGCTACCGTGCGGCTCCCTGCGGCGCCTGCTCCTCGCTCCACCAGGGCCTCGACTTCAACCCGGGCATGGGTGCGCCGATCGGCGCCGTCGCCGCGGGCACCGTCCGGGTCTCCGGCACGTACTTCTCGTACGGCACCGCGGTGATCATCGACCACGTCGTGGACGGCCGCAAGGTCTCGACGCTCTACGGGCACATGATCCCCGGCTCCTCGCCCCTCCGGGCCGGCGACACCGTCGAGGCGGGGCAGTTCATCGGCAAGGTCGGGTCGTCCGGCGTCTCCACGGGCGCACACCTCCACCTCGAAGTCCTCATGGACGGCGTGACGCCGATCGACCCAGAGGCCTGGCTCGAAGCGCGCATCGGGCGTTCCCTCACCGCTTGATCAGGTTTCCTGTGCAGAGTCACAGGCATGGACGACTGCCACAGACCGCCCGCCCGACGCCGATCTGAGCCGGTGGCCCGCTGATGGGAGCCGACACCTGGATCGCCTTCGGGCTCGTGGTCCTCTTCGTGCTCGTCGGCGGCGTGTTCGCAGCGGCCGAGATCGCCCTCGTCTCCCTGCGCGAGTCACAGCTGCAGCAGCTCGAGCGTCGCGGTTCGCGGGGGATGCGGGTCGCCGAGCTCGGTCGCGACCCGAACCGCTTCCTGTCCGCCGTGCAGATCGGCGTGACCGTCGCGGGGTTCTTCTCTGCCGCCTACGGTGCGTCCTCGATCGCGCCGGACGTCGCCCCGCTCTTCACCGGCATCGGCCTCGAGCAGGGCGCGGCCGAGGTGGTCGCACTGGTGCTCATGACCCTCGTGATCGCCTACCTGTCGCTGGTGTTCGGCGAGCTCGTGCCGAAGCGGCTCGCCCTGCAGCGGGCCGAGGGCTTCTCGATGGCCGTGGCGCCGACGCTCGACCGGTTCGCCACCCTCATGCGCCCGGTGATCTGGCTGCTCTCGAAGTCGACCGACGCCGTGGTGCGACTGCTCGGCGGGGACCCGGACGCCCGGAGCGAGTCGATGAGCACCGAGGAGCTCCGCGGCCTCGTCGAGGAGCACGACGCCATCGACGCCCAGGGCCGCCGCATCGCCCGGAGTGCCCTCGACGCGGGCGACCGGATCCTCCGCGAGTCGATGCGCCCGTGGTTCGACGTCGCGACCATCGCCGCCGACACCACCATCGCCGAGGCCACCGACCACGCCATCGAGGTCGGCCACACGCGGTACCTCGTGACCGAGGGCTCGCGCGACGACGTGGCCGGGTTCGTGCACCTGCGCGACCTGCTGCGACCCGAGGACCCCACCCGGCCGGTGTCGACCCTCGTCCGTCCCGTGCTCGCGCTGCCGGAGACGAAGTCGCTGTCGAGCGCCATCGCGGACATGCGCACCGAAGGCCACCAGATCGCCCTGGTCGTCGACGAGTACGGCGGGAGCGCCGGGATGGTCACGCTCGAGGCGCTGCTCGAGGACCTCGTCGGACGCATCCGGGACGAGTGGGACGCCGCCGAGTTCGACGAGCAGGCGGCCCGTCACGACGGCGTCGACGGGGCGACCGTGCTCGAGGACCTCGCCGCCGACGGCGGCCCGACGCTGCCGGACGGTGACTACGAGACGGTGGGCGGCCTGGTGCAGGTGGCGCTCGACCGCGTGCCCGAGGTCGGCGACGTGGTCGAGGTCGACGGGTACCGGCTCGAGGTCACCGCGATGGACGGGCACCGCGTGGCCCGGGTGCGCATCACGGCGGACGTCGCCGCCTGAGGTCGCGGTCCCGGGCAGGGCCTCCCGGGTACGGGCAGGGCCTGCCGGGGTACCAGGCACGGGACGTACGCTCGTCGCATGGGTATCGACGTGCGCAACGAGATCCGCGACTTCCTGTCCTCGAGGCGGGCGCGGCTCACCCCCGAGCAGGTCGGCATGCCCTCGTTCGGCGGCGGCGTCCGGCGGGTGCCGGGGCTGCGACGCCACGAGGTCGCCATGCTCGCCGGGGTGAGCGTCGACTACTACACGCGCCTCGAGCGGGGCTCGCTGAAGGGCGTGTCGGACAGCGTGCTCGAAGGGCTCGCCGCCGCACTCCAGCTCGACGAGGACGAGCGCGTCCACCTGTGGGACCTCGCGCGCCTGGCGAACTCCGGCGTGAAGGTGATGCACCGGAACGTCCCGACCCGCGTCCGGCCCGGGGTGCAGCGGTTGCTCGACTCGATCACCGGAGCGCCCGCGTGGGTGCGGAACGAGCGCGGCGACGTCGTCGCGACGAACGACCTCGGTCGTGCCCTGTACGCGCCGATGTTCGCCGGACCCGGGCGCCCGGTGAACACCGCCCGCTTCACGTTCCTCGACCCGGCGGCGAAGGAGTTCTTCGCGGACTGGGCGCAGACCGCCCGGGACGCGGTGGCGATCCTCCGCGCGGCCGCGGTGTCGAACCCGTGCGAGCCCGGGCTCGTGACCCTCGTCGGCGAACTGTCCACCCGGAGCGAGGAGTTCCGCACCTGGTGGGCCGCGCACGACGTCCGGATGCACCGCACCGGCAAGAAGCGGATCGTGCACCCCATCGTCGGCGAACTCCGGCTCGACTACGAGGCCCTCGAGCTCGTCGCGGACCCCGGGCTCGTGATGTTCTCGTACTCGGCCGAACCCGGCAGCGAGTCCGAGCGCTCGCTGGCACTCCTCGGGTCGTGGGCCGCCACGGAACGCGCCGAGCACTACGCGGCACTGCGCGCGTCGGAGACCGAGTCGGTCGACTGACCCGGAGCCCCCGTGGGCCCGAACGGTCACGGTGGATCGGTCCGGTCACGGTGGATCGGTCCGGTCACGGTCGATCGGTCCGGTGAGGCCGCTCGGCAACCCGTGCCGTCGCGTCGTTGACCGTTCCGGTTCGCGATCCCCGGGATCCCCGAACCAGAACGGTCACGGCGGATCGCCAGGGGCGGTGTCAGGTGGTGGGAGCCGCAGGACCGGTCGCGTCCGTGCCCGCGCCACCGTCGTCGGTCGCGGCACTGCCGTCGTCGGTGCCGGCGATGCCGTCGACGATCGCCCGGTACCGCAGCCGCTCGATGCGCAGCACCCGCTCCGTCGCGGAGAGGCGCAGCACGCGGATCGCCGCGAAGACGAGCACGATGAGCGCGACCGTCAGGACGGCGAGCGCCACGACGAAGGCGACGTACAGCAGGCTGACGACGGCGAATCCCCCGGAGATCATGGGGCGACGGTAGCAGGCACCGTCCGTAGGCTGGGGCCGTGACGAGGACGGCGGACGGCCCAGCGGGGGAGCCCGGAGCCGTTCGCGCGGAGCAGGACCACCGGAAGTACCGCCGGCCGGAGCCGTCCTTCGTCCGGGCGGTCGCGACCGCCCTCGGCGACGCCCGGACGGTCCTCGAGGTGGGTGACGGCGCGGTGTCCTCCGTGCCCGCCGACCGCGCGGTCACCGCGGCGACGTCGACGAACGCGATCGACACCGACGCCGCCAGCGACACCGACGCCACCACCGACACTGACTCCGACACCGACACCGACACCGACACCGACACCCAACGCGACTCCGACTCCGACTCCGACGCTGACGCCGACGCCGACGCCGACGCCACCGACGGATCCGGCACCTGGGCGCTGCCGTTCCCGGCCGACCGCTTCGACGCCGCGGTCGTGACGTTCCCCGTGGAGGGGTGGGTCGACCCCGAGCGGGGACTCGCCGAGGTGCGCCGGGTGACTCAGGGTCCGATCGTGGTCCTGACGTCCGACCCCGACCGCGTCCCGGACTTCTGGCTCGCCGAGTACGCCCCCGAGGTCACCGCGGCCGAGGCCGGGCGGTACCCGCCGGTGGGCCGCATCGCCGCGGCCCTCGCCGGGGACACCGTCACGACCACCCCGCTGCCGATCCCGTTCACGTGCGTCGACGGGTTCTCCGAGGCGTACTACGCCCGACCGGAGCGGCTCCTCGACGCGGCGGCGCGGCGGGCCGACCCCGCCTGGGGCCTCGTGGACGAGCTGACCGCACGCCGCTCGGTCGCGGCGCTCCGGAACGCGCTGGACTCCGGGGACTGGGACCGTGCGCACGGCGCCCTCCGGACGCAGCCGTCACGGGTGGGCTCACTCGTCCTCGTCACCGCGGTGCCGCCGCGCGCTTGACACGTCGACGTAGGCTGGTCCCGTGAGCTTCCAGGAGGTGGTCGGCGCCCGTTTCGCCGACATCAGGGCGTGATGCCCCCGGTCGCACCGTGCGGTGCGGCCGCCGTCATCGAACCCTGAGACCCTCCGCCCGGTGCGGCGCGCGTCCGCGTGCCCCGGGCCCTGTCGAGAGCGAACCACCATGCTGCCCATCAGCGAGAAGACCATCCGCACGTCCTTCGTCAACGCCTCCCGCAAGGAGACCGGCGACCTCACCCTGCCCGGGGACCTCGACACCCTCGACTGGGACGCGCTCGACTACCTCGGCTGGCGCGACCCGAAGCTCGCGCGCCGCGCGTACGCCGTCGTGCCGACGCTCGAGGGCGAACTCGTCGGCATCCTGTTCCGGCAGGCCGAGGCGTCCCCCCGCGCCCGGGCCCAGTGCTCGTGGTGCCAGGACGTCAAGCTGCCGAACGACGTCGTGTTCTACAGCGCGAAACGGTCCGGGCCGGCTGGGCGCAACGGCAACACCGTCGGCACGCTCGTCTGCCAGGACTTCCAGTGCTCCCGCAACGTGCGGCGGACGCCGCCCCTGGCGTACGAGGGGTTCGACGTCGAGGCCGCCCGCCGGCAGCGGATCGAGGACCTGCAGCTGCGCGCGGCGTCGTTCGCCGCGGAGGTCTAGGACCGGCGCGACCAGCAGACGGCCCGGAGGCGCGGTGCGGGCCGGCACCGCGCCTCCAGGCCGTCGGGTCGTGCGGTCAGCGACCGATGGACGACATGTCCGGGTAGCGGTCGCCCGTGGGGACCGGCAGCGCCGACAGGCGCGCGACCTGGTCGGCGGTGAGGGTGAGGTCGGTGGCGCCGACGTTCTCCTCGAGCCGCGTGACCCGCTTCGTGCCGGGGATCGGCACGACGTCGTCACCCTGCGCGAGCAGCCAGGCCAGGGCCACCTGCGCCGGGGTGCCGCCCGCCTCGGACGCGATGTCCTTGACGGCGTCGACGATCCGCATGTTCTCGGCGAACGCTGCCTCGGCGAACCGCGGGTTCGCACGGCGGAAGTCGTCCGAGTCGAGGTCGGACGGCTTCGTGATCGCGCCGGTCAGGAACCCGCGGCCGAGCGGCGAGTACGGCACCAGACCGATGCCGAGCTCACGGAGGGTGTCGAGCACCTCGCCCTCCGGGTCCCGGGTCCACAGCGAGTACTCGCTCTGCAGGGCCGTGATCGGGTGGACTGCGTGGGCCTTCCGGATCGTCGCGGCGCTCGCCTCGGAGAGCCCGATGTGCCGGATCTTGCCCTCCTCGACGAAGCCGGCGAGCTGCCCGATCACGTCCTCGATCGGGACGGCGGGGTCGACGCGGTGCTGGTAGTACAGGTCGATGTGGTCGGTGCCGAGCCGTCGCAGGGAGCCCTCGAGCGCCTCGCGCACCGACTCGGGCGCACTCGAGATCCCGCGCTGGGTGCTCGGCTCGGTCTCGCCGGGGGTGTGGGTGATCAGGCCGAACTTCGTCGCGATGACGACGTCGTCCCGACGGTCCCCGAGGGCCCGGCGGAGCAGGTCCTCGTTCGTGTACGGGCCGTAGGCCTCGGCGGTGTCGAACAGGGTGACGCCGAGGTCGATCGCGCGGTGGATCGTGCGGATCGACTCGTCGTCGTCGGTGCCGGCGCCCGTGTAGAAGGCGCTCATGCCCATGGTGCCGAGGCCGACGGGGCCGACCTCGAGGTCTCGGAGCGTGCGTGTCTGCATGGGTGCAGGTCTACTCCGGGTCCCTCGGTTGGAGGGAGGCACTGACCGGACCCGTCAGCCAGGAATGCCCGTTCGTGCGGTTCCTCCAAGGTTCCGCGCGTTCCCGACCCGACCCTGGTGTGATCGGAGCGTGAACCTGTACTTCCGGCTGTTCCTGCTCCGGTTGCGCGTCCGGCTCCGCCCCGCGGTCGGTGGACGTCGACCGACGCTCTGGGACGAGGTCCGCACGCCGTTCCGGGTGACCCTGACCGACCTCGACCCGCTGCGCCACGTGAACAACGGGAAGTACCTGTCGATGCTCGACCTCGGGCGACTCGACCTCATGCTGCGCTCCGGGTTCTGGGGTGCGATCGCCGAGCGCGGCTGGTACCCCGTGGTCTCCGCGCAGACCATCACGTACAAGCGGTCCCTGACGCTCGGGCAGCGGTTCGAGCTCGTGACGCGCGTGTTCGGGATGGACGACCGCGCGGCCTACCTGGAGCAGACGTTCGTCCGACGCGGCACCGTGGTGGCTCGAGCCGTGGTGCAGGCGCGGTTCCTGCTGCGGACCGGTGGGACGGTGTCCCCGGCGGAGCTGCTGGACGCCGCGGGTGCCACCGACCGGGACCTGTCGGTACCGGAGTGGGTGCACGACTGGGCCGGGGCCACCCGGATCAGCAGCTCGGGTACGCTCGCGGGCAGGGGGGCGGATGCCCCGGGACGAGAGGGGACGTCATGACCATCGTGTGGATCGTGATCGGCATCGCGGTGCTGATCGCCGCCGTCATCACCGTGCTCGAGGTGCAGAACCACCGACGCGCGAAGCGCCTCGCGCACCTCGGACCGGCCGACCCGCGGCTCGGGGCGCAGGCGAGAGCGGACGCCGATGCCGCGCACTCGGTGACCGAGGGACTGTCGAAGTCCGCGCACCCGGGCGTCTCCGGCGCCGGCGGCGGGGTCTCCGGCCCGTGACCCGGCCCGCCACCAGGCGGACGGTGCTCGCCGGGGGAGTCGGACTCGGCATCGCCGGGGTGCTCGCCGCGTGCAGTCGACCGGCACCGTCCCCGTCCCCGTCGGCCACGGGCACACCCGGACCCACGAGGACCCCGACCGCGTCACCGACACCCGGCGGCCCCGACTCGTGGGACGCCCTCGCCGCCGCGGTCTCCGGACGGCTGCTGCGCTCGGGGTCGGACGGGTGGAACACTGCTCGCCTGGTCGAGAACCCACGCTACGACGACGCCGATCCGCAGGGCATCCTGCGCGCAGCCGGGGTCGCCGACGTGCAGGCCGGGCTGGCCTTCGCCCGGAACACGCACACCCCGGTCGCGCTCCGCGCCGGCGGGCACTCGTACACGGGGTGGTCGGCCGGCGGCGCACCCGGCACCGACGTCCCACGGTCGCTCGTCATCAGCACGCAGGACCTCGACGGCATCGAACTGCACGACGACGACACCGTGACGATCGGCCCCGGCGCACAGCTCGGGGACGTCTACGCCACACTCGCGACGGCCGGTCGGGCCATCGGCGCCGGCTCCTGCCCGACCGTCGGCATCGGCGGGCTCACCCTGGGCGGCGGGGTCGGCGTGCTCGTCCGCTCCTTCGGTCTGACCTGTGACCAGCTCACCGGCGTCACGCTCGTCACCCCGGACGGCGCCGTGCACGACGTCTCGACCTCGGCCGAACCGGACCTCTTCTGGGCCTGCCGCGGTGGGGGCGGCGGGACCGTCGGCGTCGTGACCGCACTGACCTACCGGACCCAGGCCGCGCCTCCCGTCCTGCTCTTCACCATCACCTTCGCGTGGTCCGCCGCCGCTGCCGTGGTGCGCGCCTGGCAGGACTGGGCGCCGACCGCCGACCCGCAGCTGTGGTCGACGCTCAAGCTGCTGAACGGCACCCGCCACACCGCGCCGACCGTCACCGTGACCGGTGTGTGGACGGGTTCGAAGACCGGTGCCGACACCTCCGTGGACGGTTTCATCGCCGCCACCGGGGCGAAGCCGCTGGCCCACACCGCAACGCAGCGCACGTACGGGTCCGCGATGGCCGCGCTGGCCGGCAAGCCGCAGCGGGTGTCCGAGGCGGCGACCTCCTCGATCGGATCGGTCAAGCTGACCGACGCGCAGATCGACGTGCTCGTCGCCCGGGCGGACGCGGCCGGCGACGTGCCGGGGAACCTCGAGGGCGGTGTCTCCCTCGATGCCCTCGGCGGCGTCGTGGCCGACGTCGGCCGGACGGACTCGGCCTTCCCGTGGCGGTCCGCGCTCATGACCGTGCAGTACACCGCGGTCTTCGCCGACGGATCGGACCCGGCGCCCTTCGACGCCTACGTCCGGGGCTTCCGGAAGGCGATGCGGCCGGCGTGGGGCGACGCCGCCTACGCGAACTACTGCGACGCGGCCATCACGGACCCCTCGGCGTACTTCGGCGACAACACCTCGCGCCTGCACCGCATCGCCGAGCAGGCGGACCCGGACGGGGTGCTCTCGCAACCGCACTGGGTGTGAACCGACCCGTCGACGGTGGGTCGCCCTACGATGACCGCATGAACGCCGACGACCTGGTCCTGCCGGACGCCGCCGCCTGGCGTGCCTGGCTCGACGCGCACGAGGACGAACTCGACGGCGTGTGGCTCGTCCTCGCGAAGAAGGGCACGACCGAGCCGACGACGCTGACCTACGACCAGGCGCTCGACGAGGCCCTCTGCTCCGGGTGGATCGACGGGCAGAAGCGCGGGCGCGACGCGGCCACCTTCCGGCAGCGGTTCACCCCGCGGCGGAAGGCGTCGCTCTGGTCCGAGCGGAACATCGGCCTCGTCGCCACGCTCGTCGCCGACGGGCGTATGCGCGTCCGGGGCCAGGCCGAGGTCGACCGTGCCAAGGGCGACGGCCGGTGGGACCGTGCCTACGCCGGTGCCGCGACGGCCACGGTGCCGGACGACCTGCGGGCAGCGCTCGACGCCGCACCGGCCGCGGCCGCCCTGTTCGCCGGACTCGACGCCACGAACCGGTACGCGGTGCTCCACCGGATCGCGACCGCGCCGAGTGCGACGTCCCGGGCGAACCGGCTCGCGAAGCTGGTCGGTGGGCTCGAGCGGGGCGAGACCCCGTACCCACGGAAGCCCTGACGCGCCGACACCGGCACGAGCCACGGTGAGAGCGAGCCGAACCGGTTCCGACCGATCCCGGGGGACACCGACTCAGCGCGCTGCGACGAACGCGGCGTAGACCGGGGACATGACCACTGGCACCGACACCACGAACCGTCCGGCCGCCGCCTCCGGCACCTTCCGCATCGGGGGCGACGTCGAGGTCCACCGCCTCGGCTACGGCACCATGCAGCTCACCGGCCCCGGCGTCTGGGGACCCCCGAAGGACCACGACGAGGCGATCCGCGTCCTCAAGCGCGCGGTCGAACTGGGCGTCGACTTCTTCGACACCGCCGACTCGTACGGCCCCTACGTCGCCGAGGACCTGCTCCGCGAGGCACTGCACCCCTACGGCGACGACATCGTCATCGCGACGAAGGCCGGCCTCACCCGCACCGGGCCGAACGAGTGGCCGCCGGTCGGCCGCCCGGAGTACCTGCGGCAGGAAGCCGAGATGAGCCTCCGCCGACTCGGCCTCGAGCGCATCGACCTGTTCCAGCTCCACCGCATCGACCCGAAGGTCCCGCTCGAGGACCAGGTCGGCGAGCTGAAGAAGCTGCAGGACGAGGGCAAGATCCGGCACATCGGTCTGTCCGAGGTGTCGGTCGACGAGGTCAAGGCGGCGCAGGAGATCGCGACGATCGTCTCCGTCCAGAACCTCTACAACCTGCAGAAGCGCGACGCCGAGGAGCTCCTCGACTGGTCGACCGAGCAGGGCATCGGCTTCATCCCGTGGTTCCCGCTCGCGACCGGCGGTCTCACCGGCAGCGACTCGCCGCTGACCGAGATCGCCGAGCGCAAGGGCGCCACCCCGGCCCAGCTCGCCCTGGCCTGGCTGCTCAAGCGCTCGCCCGTCATGCTCCCCATCCCCGGCACGTCGAGCGTCGCCCACCTCGAGGACAACCTCGCGGGCGCGACCGTCGAGCTGACCGACGACGAGTTCGAGGAGCTGTCGAAGCTGGGGTCCTGACCCCGGGTCGCGGACGCGACCACCCACCGGACAGGAGGCGCGGTGCCAGCTGGCACCGCGCCTCGCGTCCGTCTGCTGCCCCGTCCGGAACGCCCCCTTGCGCATGCATACCGAGTATGGGCATACTCGGTATGTCCAAGGCGGACGGATCGAGGGGGAAGACGACATGAGCGTACGAATGGGCGTACTCGCACTGCTGGTGGCCGGACCCGGGTACGGGTACCAGCTCCGGGGGGAGTTCGAGCACCGGACCGGGGGCAGCTGGCCGCTGAACATCGGCCAGGTCTACACGACGCTCGACCGCCTGGAACGCGACGGACTCGTGGCCCGCGGCGACGCCGACGACGACGGACACGTCGTCTACACGGCGACCGACGCGGGTCGCGAGGAGGTCGCACGCTGGTTCAGCGAGCCCGTCCCGCCGAAGCGCGGTCGCGACGAGCTCGCGATCAAGTTCGCCCTCGCCGTGACCGTGCCCGGGGTCGACGTCCCGCGACTGGTCCAGGTCCAGCGCGCCGCCGCCGTGCGGAACCTGCAGGACCTGACCCGGCTGAAGCGCTCCTCGGACCCGGCGGACGACCTCGCCTGGTCGCTCGTGCTCGAGTCGATGCTGTTCCAGGCCGAGGCCGACGTCCGCTGGCTCGACCACGTCGAGGCGAGCGTCGCCCGGTTCCGACCGTCCCCGGCGCCCGGGTCGACCGACGTCGCCGAGCCGTCCGACGCAGCCGTGCGGAGCGCCCGGTGAACGCCGGGACGCCGCTCCTCGAGCTCGACGCCGTGAGCGTCCAGTACGGCTCCGGCGCGAAGGCCGTCACCGCCCTCGCCGGCATCGACCTGCGGATCGCCCGCGGCGAGATGGTGGCCGTGATGGGCACCTCGGGCTCCGGCAAGTCGACGCTGCTCGCCTGTGCGGGCACGCTCCTGCCGCCGACCAGCGGCGAGGTCGTCATCGACGGCGCCTTCGTGTCCGACCGGCCGGCCAAGGACCTCGCCGCCCTGCGTCGTCGACTCGTCGGGTTCGTGTTCCAGGACTTCAACCTCATCCCCTCGCTGACCGCGGTCGAGAACGTGGCGCTGCCGCTCGAGCTCGACGGGTGGAAGGCGAGCCGGGCCCGGCGCGCGGCCGAGCTCGCACTCGAGAACGTCGAGCTCGGGCACCGGACCGACGCCTTCCCGGACGACCTGTCCGGCGGCCAGCAGCAGCGCGTCGCGATCGCTCGAGGGGTCGTCGGCGATCGTCGACTCGTCCTCGCCGACGAGCCGACCGGCGCCCTCGACTCGCAGACCGGCGAGGTCGTGCTCCGCATGCTCCGTCGCCACGTGGACGCCGGGGCCGGTGCACTCCTCGTCACCCACGACGCCCGGCACGCCGCGTGGGCGGACCGGATCGTGTTCCTCCGCGACGGACGGGTCGTCGACGAGACCGTGTACTCCGGCGTCGAGATGGCGCTCATGGACCGAGCCGCGTCGTGAGTGCGCGTCGGCGCCGTGCCGACGCCCGCCCGGCCCGCCGCACCCCGTTCGCCCTGCGTCCGGCGCTCCGGCTGGGTCGACGGCTGGCGTTCGCGAAGGCCGGACGGGCGGCGCTCATCGTCGCGCTCATCGGCATCCCCACCGCGGGGTTCGCCGCGGTGTCCGTCGTGGTGCAGTCCACCCAGCCCACCCAGGCCGAGGCACTGCGCTACGACCTCGGGCACGCGGTCGCGCAGATGCAGGTCGTCGGCCCGGACCTGCCCGGCATGCGGCAGGACCCGGTCCAGTGGCAGTACACCGAGTCGGCGAAGGGCAGCCCGGTCGCCGAGTCCGACGGCGAGGCCCGGTTCGCCGACCTCCTCGACCACGTCCCCGCCGGTGCCGTGTCGATCCCGGTCACCTCGGCGCAGATCGTGCTGACCGGTCCGAAGGGCCCCATCGGCATCCAGGCGGTCGAGGGTTCGGTCTGGTCACGGGTCCTCGACGGCCACTGGCACGTCCTCGACGGTGCGGCACCGACCAGCCGCGACGAACTCATGGTCACACCGGCCACGCTCCAGCGGCTCGGCGCGTCGATCGGTGACACGGTCGACCTGACCGACCCGGTGACGAAGCGCTTCACGATCACGGGCACCATGCGCGACGCCGCGTCCGACCCGGGCGCCCAGGGCGTCTTCCTGCCGTGGGGCACCACCACGCCGTCGATGACGGACGCGGGCCCGGCACCGTACGACGTCACCGTGTACCTGGCCTCGGACGCCCCGACGTGGTCGGAGATCCGCGCGCTGAACGCGCACGGCATCACGGTGCAGTCGCGTCCCGTCGTGCTCGACCCGCCCGACGAGCGGTTGCACGGCGCCGGCTTCAGCAGCCCGATCGGCTGGTTCCTCGGGGCGATGGCGCTGCTCGGCGTCTTCGCGATGTTCGAGGTCGCCCTGCTCGCCGGCGCCGCGTTCCTGGTCGGCACCCGGGCGGACACCCGCTCGTACGCCATCGTCACGAGCGTCGGTGGGGACCGTCGCTTCGTCCGGTCGATCGTGGCCGGGTCCGGGCTGGTGCTCGGGCTCACCGGCGCCGTCCTCGGGGTCGCGCTCGGTACCGGTGTCGGCGTGCTCGCGTTCCGTCTCGCGGACAACGGCAACGTCGGCACGTGGCCGGGGCTGCACATCCCGGCCGGCCTGGTCCTGTCGATCGGTGCCGCCGCCGTCCTCGCGGGTCTCGTGTCGGCGCTCGTCGCGGCCCGTGCGGCGACCCGGGTGAACGTCCTCGCGGCGCTCCGCGGTTCGCTCCGGCCTGCCGCGGTGAACCCGCGCGCCGAACGCCGCCGACGGATCTGGGCACCCGTGCTCGTCGTCGCGGGCAGCGTGATGACCCTGGCGTGCGGTGCCGGCGTGCTCCTGCTCAACGACCGCCCGGTGCAGCAGGACCACCTCGCCTGGATCGTCGGCGCCGGTGTCGCGATCGGCCCGTGCCTCATGCAGCTCGGGGTCGCGATGTCGTCACCGTGGCTCCTCGCCCTCGTGTCCAGGACCGCGACGCGGCTCGGGCTCTCCGCCCGCCTCGCCGCGCGGGACGCCCGGCGCAACCCGGTGCGCACCGTGCCGGTGCTCGCGAGCGTCATGAGCGTCGTGTTCGTGGCCTCGGTGGTGATCACGTGGAGCGCGTCGCAGCACGCCCAGTTCGTCCGCGACTACGAGTACCGCACCGCCGTGGGCGTCGCGACGGCCGACGTGTCGCTCTCGAACGAGGACGGCAGCGACAGCGGGTACGACGCCTCCGTCACGGCGAAGGCGGCGACGATCGTCTCCGGCGTCCTCGACCACGACCGGGTCCGCGTGCTCGGTGTCGTGCCCGACATCGCCGGCGACCGACCGTCGACGATCTCGCTCCTGCACTCCTGGGGCCGGACGGACTGCCCGACGAACGACACCACGTCCTGCTCGCGGTACCTGGAGTCGCAGGACACCTCGGCGCCGCACATCTGGACCGGCACGGTCGACGACTACGCCGTCCTCACCGGTCACCGTCCGTCCGCGGAGGTCCGCGACGCACTCACCTCGGGCCGCGCCGTCGCCCTGTGGCCGGAGTACGCGCACGACGGCCAGGTCCGGATCGACGCGTTCCGCGACCAGACGTCGAACAGCCCCGCGATCACGGCCGAGACCCGTCCGGACGCCACGACCACGATCCCCGCCGTGCTCGACGTGCAGACCCCCCGCATCCAGGTCGGCGTCTTCATGACCCCGGAGACCGCCGAGCGGTACCGGGTCCCGGCGGTGGACGGCATGCTCGTGACGGAACAGACCGAGCCGATCACCCCCGCGCAGTCCGACGAGCTGACCTCGGCGTGGCAGAGCCTCGGCGGCGCGGACCGCCAGCGCTGGGGCGGCCCGTACTTCCAGTACGAGACCGGTCCGGTCGACGCGCAGGGCATCGTCAAGGCGATCGTCCTCGCCCTCGCCGCCGCGGTGACGATCGGCGCGACCGCCGTCGCCATCGGGCTGGCGCGGTCGGACGGTCGACGCGACGACGAGGTCCTCGACGCGGTCGGTGCGGCACCGGTGCTCCGGCGACGGGTGTCGGCGTGGCAGGCAGCGATCCTGACGACCGTCGGTGCGGTGATCGGCACGCTGCTCGGGCTGCTGCCCATCCGGGCGCTCACCCTCCGGTTCACGGCCGGGCCGACGGGCACCACGCACCTGCCGTTCGTGGCGGACTGGCCCGTGCTCGCGCTCCTCGCGATCGGGCTGCCGGTGCTCGTGACCGCGGGGACCTGGCTCTTCGCGGGTCGCCGCCACCGCGTGGCCCTCCGGCGCACGCCGTGACCGGACGCGGCGGGTCCCGGACCCGACGGTGGCGGCCGGCTGGGAACGGCCGCGAAGACCCACAGCCAACGGCGCGGTTCCCCAGGTCTGGGGACTGGTACGGCAGGCGGATCCGGGGGATACCTGATGTCGTGTCCCGCACCCGTCGTCTCGCCCTCGTCGCGAGCATCGTCACCGCCGCCGGCCTCGTCGCCGGCGGGTCCCTCGTCGTCGGCACGGCCGTCGTGTCGGCGAGTACCGCCGCAGCCGAGCGCGCTCCGTCCACGAGCCACGTCACGGCGGCCCCGGTCGAACGCGCGGACACCACGACCACCGGCGGGACCCGGCTCCGTGCCGCGACCCCGGGCGACGCCGTCACCGGTGCACTCGGCACCGGCGACCGGCCCGGCGCGACCACCTTCGCGTACGCGGGCGACTCGATCACGGCACGGCCGGACTCGTGGCTGCACGACCTCGTGCCGGACACCCGGTTCCACGCCGTCGGCGGCTACGCGCACAGCGGCTACCGCTCCGACCAGGTCCTCCACGAGATCGGCCCCGTGCCGGACGCGGACGTCCTCGTCGTCGAACTCGGCACGAACGACGTGAACCAGGCGATCCCGACCGCGACGACGATCGCGAACGTGGACGCCGTCGTCCGGAAGGTCGGCGCGCAGCACGTGCTGGTCGTCTCCGGGCCGCCGTCGGACTGGACCTGGAGCCAGTGGGGCGCCGACCGTCGGTCGGGACAGCTCGTGCTCAGCCGGGCGCTGGAGCGGGACGCGGCGGACCACGGCTGGTCGTACGTCGACCCGTTCGCCCGGTTCCGGCAGACGGACGGCGCGTGGGTCCGGGGCGCCTCGGCGGACGGCATCCACGGGGACGCGGCGACGAACGTCGTCGTCGCCCGCGTGATGGCGACCGCGATCACGCGCGCCGCACGCTGACCGCGACGCGACCGGGGGCGGACGTCGGTCACTCGGGCAGCGGCTCGGCGTACGTTCGGAACGCACCGCGCTCGGTGTGGATCGCCCACAGGCGGTCCGCGATCGCCGCACCGGAGTGCTCCGGCTGCCCGTCGTCGATGCCGAACGGGATGATGAGCTGACCGACGTGGACGTCCTCGTCCCGGACGGCGTCGTGCAGCAGCTGCGCGTAGGCGCTCTCACCCGCGAAGGCGACCGACGTGCCGGTCACCCGCGCGCCGGGGCGCACCGCGCTCCCGCCGTTGACGAACAGGATCGTGCCGTGGCCGATCGCGCGCATGCCGGGCAGCACCTGGCGGACGGCGTTGACCGAGCCGTAGACCGAGAACTCGATCGGGCCGACGAGGTCCTCAGCCGTGGTCTCGAGCACCGGTCGCATGTACTCCTTGGCGGGCAGGGGGCTGTACTGCAGCACCTCGATCGGGCCGAGCTGCTCGGTCGCACGCTCGAGGGCAGCGCGCAGCGAGTCCCCGTCGCGGACGTTCGCGGCGAACCCGGCGGCGGTGTGGCCGTGCTCCCGGAGCTCGGCGGCGAGGGAGTCCAGGCGGTCCTGGTTGCGGGAGACCAGGGCGATCGAGAAGCCCTCCCGTGCGAAGCGTTCGGCGACGGCGAGGCCGAGTCCCTTGCCGGCTCCGACGATGGCGATGGTGGTCATGCGGTGGTCCTTCCGGTGGTCAGGTCGTGTGCCGCCGGTTTCGGGCCGCGCGGCACTGCACGTCCCCGACCGTAGGCCGCTCCGCGCACCCGAGGGGGGTGGTGCCAGTGCCACCCAGGGGTTTCCCGACCGCCACGAGTGCAATCGACCCACGACCCGGGAGGACCACCGTGCACACCACCGCTCGCCGCCACCGCACCCGCCGCACCCTGGCCGCGCTCGGGACCGTCGCCGCCGCGACCCTCGTCCTCGCCGCCTGCACGGACGACGGCGCCCGCACCCTCGAGGGCCGTGCGTCCGCGACGAGCGGCCCCTCGGCCAGCGCGGCACCGTCCGCGGCGAGCGCCGCCGGCCAGCTCGCGCCGGGCGGCGAGACGACCGACGTCGTGACGGGACTGGACGCCCCGTGGTCGGTGGTCCGCACCGGCGAGGGCGACGACGCGCTGATCAGCGAACGCGACTCCGCGAAGGTGCTCGAACTGACCGACGCCGGGAGCACGCGCGAGGTCGGCACGGTCCGGGGCGTCCGGCAGGGTGGCGAGGGCGGCCTGCTCGGGCTCGCGCTGCACGAGGGCGACCTCTTCGTGTACTCCACGGGCGACGACGGCAACCGCATCCAGCGCTACGAGCTGACCGGGAGCGCCGGGTCGTTCGCGCTCGGTGACGCCACGACGGTGATCGACGGGCTGCCGTCGAACAGCTTCCACAACGGCGGCCGGATCGCGTTCGGCCCGGACGGCATGCTCTACGCGAGCGTCGGGGACGCCGGCACCGGCTCGGACGCACAGGACAGGGACTCGCTCGCCGGCAAGATCCTGCGGCTCACCCCGGACGGCGAGGTGCCCGGCGGCAACCCGTTCCCCGGCTCGCCGGTGTGGAGCCTCGGCCACCGGAACGTCCAGGGCATTGGGTGGACGGCCGACGGCACGATGTTCGCGTCCGAGTTCGGGCAGGACACCTGGGACGAGTTGAACGTGATCGAGCCGGGGAAGGACTACGGCTGGCCCGAGGTCGAGGGCACCGGCGGCACCGACCAGGGGTTCGTCGACCCGGTGCAGCAGTGGGCGACCGACGACGCCTCGCCGAGCGGCCTGACGGTGATCGACGACACCGTGTTCATCGCGAACCTGCAGGGCGAGGTCGTCCGGGCCGTCCCCGCCGACGACCCCTCGACCTCGACCGAGTACTTCGCCGGGGACTTCGGGCGGATCCGCACCGTGCTCGAGGGGCCCGAGGGCGCGCTCTGGTTCGTCACGAACAACACCGACGGGCGCGGGGACCCGACGGACGGCGACGACCGGATCGTCTCGGTGCCGCTCGCCACGAGCTGACCGGCCCTGACGGGTACCAGCAGCCCCTGCTCCGACCCGTCGATCGGACCTACCGTGGAGGACATGGACACGAAGGCCGAAGTCCGCGACTTCCTCCGCAGCCGCCGTGCGCGCGTGACGCCGCAGCAGGTCAGGCTGCCCGACTTCGGCGGCGGCGCCCGACGCGTCCGGGGCCTGCAGCTCCTCGCCGACCTCGCGGCGACCACGGTCGCCGCCGTCCCGGAGACGGAGGACGCATGAGCGAGACCGACTCGATCCCGACCACCCGCACCGCGGGGCCGCTGACGTTCCTCGAGCGGGTCCGGTTCCGCCTGCGTGCCGAGCGCGAGATCGAGGAACTCGTCCGCGACCGAGCCCGGGAGGAACGCATCCGCGCCGAGGCGGCCGTCCGACTCGCACCGGGGCCATGGCACCTCGCGGAGCTCTTCCGGCGGCGTCCGTGACCACCCGTGCGGGGATGACGCCCGCCCGCACCCTGCTGTTCGCGGTCGCCGGGGGTGCCGCCGTCGGCAATCTCTACTGGGCGCAGCCGCTGCTCGACGAGATCGCGTCCTCGCTCGGGACGTCCGCCGCGGTGGCCGGGCTGCTCGTCACGCTCACCCAGGTCGGCTACGCGCTCGGCATCCTCCTCGTGGTGCCGCTCGGGGACGTGCTCGACCGCCGACGTCTGGTCCCCGGGGTGCTCGTGGCGTCTGCAATCGCGCTCCTGTTCGCCGCCGTGGCCCCGTCGTTCGCCGTGCTCCTGGTCGCGCTCGCGCTCGTGGGCCTCACCACCGTCGCCGGACAGCTGCTCATCCCGCTGGCCGGGGACCTCGCCGATCCCGCCGCGCGTGGCCGGGTGGTGGGCACGATCGCCTCCGGTGTCCTCACCGGCATCCTCGTGTCCCGCACGGTCAGCGGGCTCGTCGCGGACGCGTTCGGCTGGCGCGCGATCTACGTGGTCGCCGCCGCCGCTGCCCTGCTGTTCGCCGTGCTGCTCCGGCGGGCGATCCCCGAGCTCGACCGACGGGACCGAGTGCGGTACCCGACGCTCATCGCCTCGGTGTTCCGTGCCGTCGCGGCGCACCGGGCCGTGCGCGTGACCCTCGTCATCAGCTCGGCGATGTTCGCCGTCTTCACGATGTTCTGGACCGCGCTGACGTTCCTGCTCAGCGCGGAGCCGTTCGGGTACTCCACGAGCGCGATCGGGCTCGTGGGCCTGGCCGGGCTCGCCGGGGCGGTCGCCGCGCAGCGGGTCGGTCGGTTGCACGACCGCGGCCACTCGGTGCCTGTGACCGGGGCGGCGATCGCCCTCGTGCTCGTCTCGCTCGTGGTCGCCGGGATCGGGTCGACGTCGATCGTCGTCGTCCTCGTCGCGGTGGTCCTGCTGGACGTCGGCGTGCAGGCGACGAACGTCCTCAACCAGACGCGGCTCTTCGCGATCGACCCCGCGGCGCGCAGCCGGCTCAACACGGCCTTCGTCACCGGCAACTTCGTCGGCGGTGCGATCGGCTCGGCGCTCGCCTCGGTGCTCTGGAACACCGGCGGCTGGACAGCGGTCACCGTGGGCGGCGCGGTCCTGGTCGGGTTCGCCCTGACGGTCTGGGCGGTCCACCGCCGCCGCGGGCTCGTGGTCACCGCCAGCGCCTGACCTCAGATCGCGAGTTCGACGTCACGTCCGTTGACGGTCACGATGATCCGGGGGTTCTCCGCGCCGGCCGCGGTGATGTAGCTCCGGAGCGTGGACAGCAGCATGTCCTCACGACGCTCCATCTGGGACACCGCTCCCTGGCTGATCCCCAGCTCGTGGGCGATCTCGACCTGGGTCCGTTTGCCGGCTTCCCGCACCATCGCGAGGCTCATGGCGTGGATCCGGTCGAGCTCGTCCGCCTCCGTCTCGAGCGCCGCCACGGCGTCGGCCATGCCAGGCCGCTCGAGCATCCGCTCGAGGCGGTCGTTGCCGTGCACGAAGTCCTTCTCGCCCATCATGCTTCCTTCGTCTCGTCGACCCACCGGTCGATCAGTCGGTCGGCACGGACGCCGACCGTTTCGTAGAACACGTCACCCATCGCGGCCTTGTCGCCGGAGAACAGCGCGACCACGACACGGTCCGTACCCGGCGGGAACCAGCAGATCAACCGGAGCGCGATCCCCTGGACGTACGGGTGCGAAACCCGCCAGACGACGTGTTCCCTCGACTGTCGGACTCGCTTGATCACAGCGGTGTCCTCCGTCGGCGCTGCATCCAGGTCCCGCAGCCGCTTGAGCATGAACGTGAGCAACTCGAGCCGCCGCCGACCCCGTTCGGTGGTGTCAGCGTCGAGCCGGTCGAGCTGCGCGTTGAACTCTCGAGGCCAGTCGATCTGCATGCATCGCACATTAGCCACGACTGATATTAGCCGCAACTGATCACACGCGCAAGCACAACCTCAGATCGCGAGGGGGCGCGCGAGGTCGACCCGGTCGTGCTCCACGAGCCACCGGAACGCGTCGAGCACCGTCGCCTCGGCCGTGTACGCCGGTTCGTAGCCGAGCAGCCGCCGGGCCTTCTCGGTGCTGAACACCTGGCTGCGCGACAGGTGCTCCCAGCTGGCGCCCGCGTGCTCCGGGTCCGTGGTCTCGCGGAACCGGTCCCACGAGACGGACTCGAGCCGCGCCTCCTGGCCGAACCACGAGGCGACGAGGTGTGCGTACCCACGGGCGGTCAGCGCCGTCGACGCCGTGACGAAGAAGTCCTCACCGGCCGCCTCGTCGCGGTGCTCGACGGCCAGCTGGAAGGCCTGGGCGACGTCGTCGGCGTGCACGTGCGCCATCGCCTCGGCACCGAGGCCTGGGACCTCGACGGGCTCGCCGGCGGACAGCTTCGTCCACACCGTCGGGTCGAGGTTGCCGAGCGGTCCGATCGGCATCCACCCCGGACCGCTGATGTGGCCGGGGTGCAACGAGGTCGTCAGCAAACCCCCGTCGGCGGTTTCACGCCCGAGCATCCGGGCGATCGCGTCCTTCTGCACGCCGTAGTCGCCGAAGGGCTCGGTCCCGTTCTCCTCGGTGATCGGCAGGACGTGCGACGCCCCGGCGCGCCAGATCGACCCGCAGTGCACGAGGTGGGTGCCGGTCCCGCGGAGGGCCGAGACGAGGGCTTCGGCGGATGACATCGTGAAGCAGACGAGGTCGACGACGGCGTCGGCACGGAGCCCGGCGATCCGTTGGCCGAAGGTGCCGTCGCGGTCCTCCTGCTCGCGGTCGGCGGTGACCTGCTCGACCTGCTGCCACTCGGGGGAGTCGGCGTAGGGCGTGCTGGTCCCGCGGGTGACGGTCACGACCTCGTGACCGGACCGGACGAGACGGGGGACGAGGAAGGTGCCGATGTGGCCGGTGGCCCCGATGACGACGATGCGCATGCCCGTCACGGTAGGCGCACGCGGCCGGGCGTGGCAGGCCCGGACGGAACCCCTGTGACGGACGGGAGGGACGGCGCCGGCTGGCACCGTCCCTCCCGTCCCGCAGGCGGTCCGGACCGTCAGTCGGCGGTGATCACCTTCACGGACCCCGCGATGGTCGCGGCGTCCTCGGCGAGCCCGACCACCGGGTCCGGCAGGTGCGTGGTCGCACCGACCAGCTTCCGGGCGCCCCAGCCGACGAAGCTGCCGACGATCGCGCCGACGCCACCGAGGATCGCGCCCTCGATGCGCAGGTCGCGACGACCGGTCGTGCCGAGCGCGGCACCGACGAGCGCGCCGGACGCCACGCGCCCGACGAGGCCGGCGGGGGAGATGCGGTTCGGGGCCTGCGGCAGCTTGTCCCCGATCAGCTCGCCGATGGCCGAGGCGACCAGGACGCCGCGGCCGAGGGGCGTGCTGAAGACCTTCCAGTCCTGCCACGACCCCTTCAGCGAGGACCGGTCGTGGTTCAGGGCCATGACGGCCAGCGGGGTGGCGCTGCGGCCGCCGGAGAGGAAGCCCAGTGCCAGGGTGCGGACCAGGGTGTGCTGCTCGTGCTTCATGCTCATCGGTGCTCCTGTCGTGTCGGTCCGGACGCTACTCCCGAGCACTGAGCCGCCGCGAGTAGCGTCCGCGGCATGAGCAACGTCATCCTCTTCGGCGGCCACGGCAAGGTCGCCCTCCTCGCCACCCGCATCCTCACCGATCGCGGTCACACCGTCACCTCGGTCATCCGCGACCCCGACCAGGCCGACGAGATCCGGGCCCACGGCGGGCAGCCGAACGTCGCCGACATCCAGCAGCAGACCCTCACCGACTTCGCCGAGCTCATCCACGGACACGACGCCGTGGTCTGGTCGGCCGGGGCCGGCGGCGGCTCGGCGGACCGCACGTGGGCGATCGACCGCGACGCGGCCATCCTGTCCGTGCAGGGCGCCGCGAAGGCCGGGGTGGACCG
This sequence comes from Curtobacterium sp. LFS084, assembly GCF_047977705.1. NCBI lineage: Bacteria > Bacillati > Actinomycetota > Actinomycetes > Micrococcales > Microbacteriaceae > Curtobacterium > Curtobacterium sp. LFS084. Next base: position 223,572 of record NZ_JBFPFM010000001.1, on the reverse strand, counting down.
GTACGTCATGGTCTCCTGGTCCGGTTCGCTCCTCGACCACGGGGTCCCGCAGGACAACGACTTCTTCGCGTACGCCCAGTCGAAGATGATCGCGGACGCGGTGCTCCGCGACTCCGGACTCCGCTGGACGGTCGTCGCACCGAGCACCCTCACCGACGACGAGCCCACCGGCTCCGTCGACTGGGACGGCTCGTCGACCGAGGTGCCCCGCGGTGACGTGGCGCACGTGGTGGCCGACGCGGTCGAGGGTGACGGCACGGTCGGGGAGACGATCCGCTTCAACACCGGGTCGACGCCGATCGCCGACTTCCTCCGCACGGCGGGCTGAGCGGTGGCGCGGAACCCCGAACCGTTCCGGGGCCGCCTGGCCCTGGTGACCGGCGCGAGCGGCGGCATCGGCGAGTCACTGGCCGAGGGCCTCGCCGCGGGTGGCTCGGACCTCGTCCTGGTCGCCCGGTCCGCCGACAAGCTCGACGCCGTCGCCTCGGGGATCCGCGCCCGCCACGGTGTCCGGGTGCGGGTGCTCCCCGCCGACCTGGCGACGACCGCCGGGGTCGACGAGGTCCTCTCCGCGCTGGACGGCACGCGGGTCGACGTCCTGATCGCGAACGCCGGTGTCGGGTGGCACGGCACCTTCGCGGAGCAGCCCGACGACGGCATCGTCCAGCAGATCGCGCTGAACGAGACGGCGCTGGTGCGGCTCACGCGGGCCTTCCTGCCCGGGATGCTCGCCCGCGGTGTCGGCGGCGTCATGACCGTCGCGTCGACCGCGGCGTTCCAGCCCACCCCGCACATGGCGCTGTACGGCGCGACGAAGGCGTTCGTCCTCTCGTTCACCGAGGCGCTCTGGTGGGAGACCCGCGGCCGGGGCGTCCGGGTGCTCGCCCTCTGTCCCGGACCGACCGCGACGGGCTTCTTCGACGCCGCCGGGGGTGGCTCGTTCCTCGAGGGCGGCCGGCAGACGGCGGACGAGGTCGCACGCGTCGGTCTGCAGGCGTTCTCCCGCGCCGGCGGCCCGACCGTGGTGTCCGGACTCCGCAACGCGGTGCTGGCGAGCGCGCACCGGTTCGTCCCCCGGGGCCTCATGACACGGATGTCCGCGATGGTGATGGAGTGACGGGCCGGACGGGACGCCGTCCGGTCAGCGCCCGAGCGGACCTCGTCGTCCCGCGGCCGGCGGCGTCGGGCGGCTGAACCGGGCACGTCGGTCGCGCGGCAGGTCGTTCCACACGTCGGCCCAGATCGCCTCGAAGTCGACCGGTCGGATCGCGCCCTGCCGGAGCGCCCGCTCCGGCACGGTCAGCGCGTCGAGCGAGGCGCCGAGCAGCCGGACGTCGCCGTGCACCTCGGGGCGTCCGTTGCCGTGGAACGTCGTCACGGTCAGGGTCCGCACGCCGGGTCGGAGTCGGCGGGCGGCGCGCCCGAGCACCAGGAACCCCGCGGCGTACAGCCCCACGGCGGCACCGGTCCCGAGGGCGGCGTGGGGGGCGAGCGCGGCCATCACGCCGATCGCCACGAGGGCGCCGAGTGCCGGCCAGGCGGACCACGCACGGAGCACCGCACGTTCGCCACGCGTCGTGCCCGGCGGGTAGACGACGAGCGTCCGGGTGCTCCACATCGTCCGGTCCACGGGCCGCACCGCGTACCGACCCCACACGTGCGGACCGTCCACCACGCGGGACCGGACGTCGGAGACGACGCTCACCGGACGACCTCGGCACGGACCGGCGCCACCACGTCCCGGTGCCGGATGGCGGTGACGCAGGGGAAGCAGAGCAGGTCGCCCTCCTGGACGTCCGACGGCAGCGGCGCCGGGAGGCGGTGGAACGGACCGTCGTCCGCGCCGACGCACGGCGTCAGGACGTACGTCCGCGTCGGTGCGGCGGTGCTCACGCGGCCGATGAGCCGCACCTCGTCGAGCACCGCGAAGCGGGGCAGCACGGCGTCGAGTTCGAGCAGGACGACACCGGTGCGGGGTCGTCGGACCCGCACGACCGAGGCCACGGCGACGCTCACCTCGCCCGGCGTCCACGTGCGCGGGCGGTACCGGGGCGGCGCCTGCTCGGCGGTGTGCACGCACGGGGTGCCGGCGAGTTCGGCGAGCCGGACCATCGAGACGGCGGCGACCAGGACGTCGCCGGTCGTGGGCTCGGTGTGGGCGGGCCAGAGGGTCGGGTCCACGGGGTCGGGGAGGGACGCGCGGAGCGTCGGGAGGATCGCGGTCAGGGTCACCACTCCACGATCCGGCGGGGGCGGCCGGGCGGACAGCGTCCTGACGGATCGCTGACGGCGTGCGCCGGATCCCGTGCGCGGTCCTGACGCGGCGAGCGCGGAGGACGCGACGAGGGCGCGGAACGCGCGGGGCGGCGGACGGGAGGCGCGGTGCGGGCTGGCACCGTCCCTCCCGTCCGTCCCTGGGTCACGCCGGCCGCATCACGCTCGTCGCGTCACGCGAACTGCGCGTAGAACCGCTCGGGCGCCTCGGCGAGCGAGGCCTTGACCCCGGCGCTCCAGTCGTCCACGACGACCTCGGCCGCGCCCCGCTCCACCCCGTCGAGCGAGCGCCGGGCGACCTCGGCCGGGTCGACCTTCGGCCCCTCGTACCCGGCCATCATGTCCGTGTCCGCGGCCCCGAGGTGCAGCCCCTGCACGGCGACGCCCCGACCGGCCAGTTCGAGGCGGACGGCGTTGGTCATGTTCCACTCGGCGGCCTTCGCGACGGCGTACCCGCCGGAACCCGGGTACGCGAACCAGGACAGCGCCGACAGGACGTTCACGATCGCGCCCCCGCCGTTGCCCTCGATCACCGGCGCGAAGGACCGGACCATGGCGAGGTTGCCCCAGAGGTGCGTGTCCAGCTCACGCCGGACGTCGGTCAGGTCGTCCGTGAGGAGCGATCCCTGGGTCGTGATCCCGGCGTTGTTGACCAGCAGCGTCACGTCGGACGCCCGGGCGGCAGCGGCCTCGACCGAGGCCTGGTCGGTGATGTCGAGGGGGAGCACCTCGACCCCGTCGACGTCCACCAGCTCGGGCCGCCGCGCCGTGGCGTAGACCTTGGCGGCGCCGCGCTCGAGCAGCTGCTGCACGAACCGTCGTCCGATGCCCCGGTTCGAGCCCGTGACGAGTGCGACCGATCCAGCGATGTCCATGGTGTCCCTCCTGCCGAGCGGGCACCTCCCGCAGCGGCTCGGCTACGCTAAGACCTCACATCCATGTGAGGTGCAAGGAGGAGATCGTGCGCATCGGAGACCTCGCCGCGGCGACCGGCGTGAGCGTCCGGTCACTCCGGTACTACGAGGAGCAGGGACTGCTCCGCGCGGACCGCACACCGAGCGGCCAGCGCGCCTACGCCACCCCGGCGATCGACCGCGTGCGGCTCATCCAGCAGCTCTTCGCCGCGGGACTGCCGAGTCGCACGGTGGTGCAGCTGCTGCCGTGCGTGGACGCCGGCGTGGCCACCGACGAGACGTTCGCGCTCCTCGTCGCCGAACGCGACCGGATCACGACGCAGCTCGCCGAGCTCGAGGCGGCGCGCGACCGGCTCGACGAGGTCATCGCGATCACCGAGCACCCGACGCCCGAGCACTGCCCGGCACTGCGGGACCGACCGGCGCAGGCCGCCTGATCAGCGGCGGCGCGCAGCCTGCCAGGTCTCGCGCGGCAGCACCCCGAACTCGTCGCGGTAGCTGCCCGCGAAGCGGCCGAGGTGCGCGAAACCGGAGTCGCGGGCCACGTCGCCGACGCTCCGGTCGTCGCCGGACTCCAGGCCCTCGCGGGCGAGCAGCAGCCGGATGCGCCGGAGGTAGGTCGTCGGTGTGATGCCGTGGTGTCGACGGAAGGCGTCCTGCAGGCCGCGGATGCTCAGGCCGGCCGCCGCGGCGACGTCCTCGACGGTGATCTGCTCGGTCGCGTGCTCGAGCAGGAACGCCTCGGCCCGGGCGAACCGGGCCGCCGCTGCCGTGCGGGGCTGGTCCTGACCGACCGGCCAGTGCGGGATGGCGGTCAGCAGGCCGCCCGCTGCGAAGCGGGTCAGCTCCCGTTCGTGCTCCTCGGTGACCTCCTCCGGTCCCCGCAGGACGTCCGCGGCCACCGCGCGCACCATCAGCCACCAGGCCGCGAGGGTCGGTCCCTCGGGGACGTGGTGCGGCTGGAACTCGATCGGTCCGGGGTGCCACGCACCGCGTTCGGCAGCCACCTGCTCGACCGTCGTCCGGTCGATGCGGATGAGGTCGAGCTGGAACCCGTCCCACCGGACGTGCTGGGGATCGTGGCGGAACAGTACGGGTCGGCCGGTCGGCACCGGGTCGCCGTCGACCGCACCGCCGCCGGACTTCAGCCAGAAGAGGACCATCGCGGTGTCGGCCTCGACCGTCCCCTCGACGACACCCGTGCTCGCCATCGAGACGAGGGACAGCAGGTCGGAGCCGCGACGCCGCTCCGCGAACGAGAACCCGGACTCGGCACCGTCGACCGTCGCGCGCCGGACGTCGGGGATCCGCGTGACGAGCTCGGCCACGTCCGCCGGGTCGGACGTCACGACCGACCACTGCGCGCGCTGCACGAGGGCGGTCACGGTCGGACCTGCCCGGGCGACGGTGCGGAGGCGTCCGGGGCGCCGAGCACCGCCTCCGCGATGTGTCGGGCCACCTGCTCGGGCGGGGTGTGCGTCGTGTCGACGACCTCGGCGGTGGCGTGCAGCCAGGTGCGCGCGGCCTCGGCGTACGGTCCGACGCGGCTGTACCGGAACGTGGACGGCCCCATGACCTGGTCGTGCTCGATCCGGTCCCGCAGGGTGGGCTCGTCGGCGTGCAGGACGAAGTGCCGGACCGGGATCCCGTGCCCGGCCAGTCCGTCGGCGATCTCCCGCCAGTAGCGCTCGACCAGGACCGTCTGCGGCATGACGAGCGTGCCACCCACGGATCCGAGGACCTGCCTCGCGGTCTCGACGACGAGCGGTCGCCACGGGTCCCAGTGCTGGAAGTCGTCGGTCGGCCACAGCTGCGGGTGGATGTCCATCAGGGTCTCGCCGACCTTCTCGGGGTCGAGCACGCGTGCGTCCGGCAGGAGCGGTGCCAGCAACCTGCTGGTGGTCGTCTTGCCCACTCCGTGCGTCCCGTTGATCCAGACGATCATGACCGGACCGTAGCGCATCCGGCTGCCGGACCGGGGGAGCGGGCGGACGCCGGGCGCGTGGCGGGGTCGCACCGCGCCCGGCGTCGGTCGCAGGTCACCCCAGGTGCGCGTAGTCCGGCAGGTCGATCGCCTCGGCCGGTGGGGTGGCGAAGCGCGCCCCGAGGCGCCCCACGACGGGCAGCGCCGCCACGCGGACGGCGGCGCCGAAGGCCGCGACCCCGAGGCGGGACGTCGGGTTCGCGAGCCGCGGGGTGCCGGGCGGGAGCCGCTGGGCGCGGGTGACGTACGGCCGCATGATCCGCTCGTACGCGCGGAGGGCGTCACGGTGGTGGACGTGGGCGGCGAGCTCCCCGGCGAGGACGTAGGCGCCGGTGAGGGAGAGGCTCGTCCCCATGCCGCTGACCGGCGACGCGCAGTACGCGGCGTCCCCGACGAGGACCACCCGACCGTCGAACCACCGCGGGGCGTGCACCTGCCCGATGGCCTCGGAGTAGAGGTCGTCGGCGTGGTCGAACCCGTCGAGGATCCGTTGGGCCTCCCACCCGGCGTCCCCGAACACGGCGTGCAGGCGTCGGCGCACGGCGTCGAGGTCCCCGCGGTCGGAGCCGGCTCGCTCCCGCCGGCGGTCCGTCACGACCGACACGGCCGCACGGATCGTCCCGTGCGGGTCGGGGCGGAGCGTGATCGACCGGCCGCCCGGGGCGTTGTACCAGCGCCACCAGTCGTCGTCCGACGCCGTCCGGGGGATCGTGCCGTAGGTCGTCTCGAGGCCGAGCGACCGGATCTCGGGCTCGTCGCCGAACACCAGTCGGCGGGTGCTCGACCCGATGCCGTCCGCCGCCACGACCAGGTCGAACCGGTCGTCCGGGCCGTGCTCGAAGCCCACGGTCACGCCGTCGTCGTCCTGGTCGATGCGGGTGATCCGGTCGCCGTAGCGGTACTCGGTGTCGTCGACCGTCCGGTCGACGAGCAGTCGCGCGAGGTCGCCCCGCAGGACCTCGAGCTCGGCGGTGGCCCCGTCGGAGTCGGAGGTCCCCGCGGCGAACGCGGCGATGGTCCTGCCGTCGGCGCGGACGAACCGGGTGCCGACCTCGCCGGTCGTGGCGGCACGGATGGCGTCCTCGACGCCCATCCGGCGAGCGACCTCGCGCCCGGCGCCGCGCACGTCGACGTTCTGTCCGCCGGTGCGGAGGGACGGTGCCCGCTCCACGATGACGGTCTCGAACGAGAAGCGGTGCAGCCAGTACGCGAGCGCGGGTCCGGCGATGCTCGCACCCGAGACGAGCACGCGTCCGAGAGGGTGGTGGGTCATGTTTCCTCATGTCGTTGATTACCAATGAGATTGGCAATGTACACGACTACCATGGACACGTGTCGAACGAGGAGCAGCAGATCCGGGGCGTGCGCGCCGACGACCGCACCGACCGTCACGACCGGGCGGCAGCACGTCGCGACGGACGCGTGCTCCCCGACGACGACATCCGCGCACGCGTCCAGCAGGTCGCCGTCCGCCAGCAGCGGTTCGAGCGGCACCTCGCCCGGGCGCTCGAGGTCGACGCGGCCGGACTCGAGGCGATGGACCACCTCATCGCGACCGGTCCGGCGACCCCGACCGAGCTCGCGCGACGCCTCGAGATCTCGACGGCGGCGATGACCCTCGTGCTGAACCGGCTCGAGGCCGCCGGACACGTCCGCCGCGAGCGCCACCCGAGCGACGGCCGCAAACTCGTCGTCACCGCCGCCGAGCGGTCGTCGGACCGCGCGTACGACCTGGTCCTGCCGCTGATCGACGGCATGGAGGCGATCGTCGACGACCTCGGGCCCGACGAGCGCGCGACCGTGCAGGCCTTCCTCGACCGACTGATCGGCGTCTACGACGACGCGATGGGCTGAACACCCGGACAGGATCGGCGACAATGGGCCGTGCCCTTCCGTGCCCTCCTCACCACCGCCGCCTCGGCGTTCGCCCTCGCGATCGTCCTCGCCACCGCGACGCCCGCCTCGGCCCACGACGTTCTCGCCGGGTCCGCACCCGCCGCGGACACCACGGTCCGGGGTGACCTCGATCAGGTCACCCTGACGTTCTCGGAGCCCCCGCTGGCGGGACTCGAGTCGGGCATCGTCATCAGCGTCACCGACCCGGACGGCACCGAGGTCGGCAGCGGGGACGTCGACGTCGACGGCAGCACGCTCCGCACGGCGGCCGACCTCACGACCGCCGGTGCCTACACGGTGACGTGGCGGAGCGTCTCGGTCGACGGCCACCCGATCTCGGGGAGCTACCGGTTCACGTCGTCCGGGGTGCCCGCCGCGAGCCCGACGACGGGAACGTCCGTGAGTCCGTCGGCGGCAGTGGCCGCACCCAGCGCGAGCGCGACGGCGTCGAGTGGTCCCGCGAGCGCCCTGGCAGACCCGTCCGGGCCGAGGGCGACGCCGTGGGTCCTCGGCGGGATCGCGGCGCTCGTGGCCGCCGCCCTCGTCACCGCGCTGGTGGCCGTCCGCCGCCGGACGGTCGCCGACGACTGACCCCGCCCGGATCAGCGCCCCGCGTAGCGCCCGCGGCGGTGCCGCCGGTCCCACACCGCGACGGCGATCCGGCCGACGCCGAGCGCGATCCAGGCCCCACCGACGATCCACCGCCACGCGTCACCGCCCTCGACCCCGGCGACCACGAGCCAGACCACGCCCAGGGCGGTCCACGCCACGGCCATCCAGATGGCCGGTCGCCCGACGATCGACCGCCACAGCTGCTCGTCCCCGGCGTCCTCGCTCATGGCCACACCGTAGACCGTCCGGTCCGCCCCGGCGAGGAACTGAGCAGATCGTCAGGCGCGATCGTGCAGCGTCACCTGGTACCCGTCCGGGTCGGCGAAGGTGAACGTCCGACCGAACGGACCGTCGATCGGCGCGGACACGATCGTGTGCCCGTCGGCGACCAACGCGTCGTGGATCGCCTGGACGTCGGTCGCGTGCAGCCAGATCGCCGCGCCGATGCCCGGCTGGGCCACGGCGTCCAGGTCGGTGCCGGGCACGAGGTCGCGCAGGGCGAAGGCGATCGGCGTGGTCTCGAAGACCACCGCGTGCGGCGGACCCGCCTGCGAGCGGACGAGGCCGAGGTACCGCTCGTAGAACGCCTGCGACGCGTCGAGGTCGCGGGTCTGCAGCGAGATGAAGTCGGGGCCGGTGACGGGCATGGGGTGCTCCTTCGTTGGTGTCAGTTATCTGACACGGATCAATGTATGTCAGACTACTGACATGCGTCAAGACGGGAACGGCATCGACCTCGACACGTCCCTCGGCTACCTGCTCAAGGAAGCGTCGAGCGCGCTCCGCACCGCGATGGAGGCCGTGCTGCGCCCGCTCGGCATGACCATCACGCACTACTCGTGCCTCGAACTGCTCGCGCAGCGGCCGGGGTCGTCGAACTCCGACCTCGCCCGCGGGGCCTTCGTGACGCGGCAGTCGATGAACGTGCTGCTGCAGGCACTCGAACGGGACGGCTCCGTGTCGCGTGCGTCGGAGGCACCGGTGGGCAAGGCGCTGCCGGTCCAGCTCACCCCGCTCGGTCGGGAGCGTCTCGCCGAGGCCTCGGCAGCGGTCCGCGGCGTCGAGCTCCGGATGCTCGGGGGGATGTCGTCCGACGAGCAGGAGGCAGCGCTCCGTGCCCTGCGGAGCATGGTCCGGGCGCTCCGCGACGACGCGTGAACGGTCCCGCTACGGTGCGACCGGTCGGCGCCCCGTGGACGACTGGAACCGCAGCAGGTAGCCGTCCGGATCGGTGACGAGGAACTGCCGCACGCCGGCCTCCTCGTCGCCCACGCGGTACCAGCGCGTCTCCGGCGGCATGAAGAGCTCGACACCCCCGGCGCGGAGCGACGCCGCGACGACGTCGGCGTCCGGCACCCCGATCTGCAGGTTGATCCCACGGCCGAGGGGTCGCTCGAGCGGCCCGGTGACCCAGTTGCGACCGACCCCGGCCTGCTCCAGCATCACGTGGGCCGACCCGAAGACCAGGTACGCGAAGCGCTCCTCCGGACGCGCGTAGCGCACGGTGAAGCCGCACAGGCCCACCCAGAAGGCGGTGCTGACGTCCACGTCGGCGACGAGGAGCTCGGGCACGAGCGCGGGATCCGGGTCGGGTGTCACGAGGCCATGGTGCCAGTCGTGGCGCCCCACGGCGCTCCGCAGAGCGCGGTCCAGGAGGCGCGGTGCGGCCGGGGTGGACGCGCTGCGGTCGGGCGCACGGTGCGTGACGGACGCGCACCGCGCCTCCTGAACGTGTGGACAAGATCCGTGCTCGCCGGACCGGCGACGCGTCGGCGGCCTAGCGTGAGAGCGTCATGGCACCCGAACACCGACTCCCTGCTGAGCCCGATGCGGCTCCCACCGTCGCGCACCACGAGGCGCACCACGCTGCCACCGCCGCGCCACCCGAGCGCACCGAGCACTCCGATGGCGGCTCAGGCGACCAGCCGGACCCGAACCGCTGGAAGGCCCTCGTCATCTGCCTGCTCGGCGGCGGCATCGTCCTGCTCGACGTGTCGATCGTCAACGTCGCGCTGCAGTCGATCTCGTCGGGCCTCCCCGGGGCGACCCCGGAGGCCGTGCAGTGGATCCTGTCGGGCTACGCGCTGTCCTTCGGGCTCCTGCTCGTCCCGGGCGGGCGGCTCGGCGACGCCTCCGGTCGACGCCGCATGTTCGTCATCGGCGTCGGGCTCTTCACCCTCGCGAGCGCCCTGTGCGGCTTCGCGCCGAACGGGATCGTGCTGGTCGTCGCGCGCCTGGTGCAGGGCCTCGCCGGTGGCCTGCTGACCCCCCAGGTGACCGCCCTCATCCAGCAGCTGTTCCGCGGCAAGGAACGCGGCACCGCGTTCGGCCTCTTCGGCGCCACGGTCGGCATCGCCACCGCGATCGGCCCGCTCGTCGGCGGCCTCCTCATCACCGCCTTCGGCACCGAGAACGGCTGGCGGTTCGTCTTCTTCGTGAACCTGCCCGTCGGACTCGTCACGATCCTCCTGGCCTTCCGTTACCTGCCGGCGGCGAGCCGGGCGGAACGCGGCCGGAAGCACGACTTCGACCCCGTCGGCATCGCCCTGCTCGGCGCCGCCGTGGTCGCCCTGCTGCTGCCGTTCGTGCAGTCGCAGGAGTGGAAGGGCACGGCGAAGTGGTGGCTCGTGGTCGCCGCCGTCGTGCTCGGAGTGCTGTTCGTCCTGTGGGAGCGGCGGTACGCCCGGTCGAAGGAGCCCGTCATCGACCTCGCGCTGTTCCGCCGCCGGTCCTTCTCGCTCGGCGTCGGACTCGCGACGCTGTACTTCGCCGGGTTCACGCCGCTGTTCTTCGTCCTGACGCTGGCCCTGCAGTCCGGCCTGCACTACTCGGCGCTGATGGCAGGCCTGGCCTCGCTGCCCTTCGCGATCGGCTCCGGGGTGGCGTCGACCATCGGCGGTCGCGTCGTCTCGCGGTTCGGCCGGCAGCTCATCGTCGTCGGGACGATCCTCGTGCTCGTCGGGCTCGGTGCCGTGATCTGGGTCGTCGCGAACCACTACCGGTCCGACCTCGGGTGGTGGCTCGTCGTGCCGCTCCTCGTCGCCGGGGTCGGCTCCGGGCTGACGATCTCGCCGAACCAGACCCTCACCCTGTCCGAGGTGCCGGTGGAGCAGGGCGGGTCGGCCGGTGGCCTCATCCAGGTCGGCGCCCGTGTCGGCTCCGCGATCGGCATCGCCGCCGTCGGCAGCGTGTTCTACTCGGCGCTCGCGAGCTCGAAGGGCGACTACTCGCAGGGGCTGCCGCTGGGGCTCGGCGTCGCGCTCGCGTTCGTGGCGGCCGCCCTCGTCGCCGGCATCGTCGACGTCGTGGTCGGACGGGTGCGGGGGACCGAGGCGACGGTGTGATCCGGGTCCTGACGATGCGCTATCGTCAGGACCAGAGGGAAAAGGCCCGCGCCCCACCGGCTGCCGGGTACTCACACGCGGCTCACGGGGGTCGCCACTTCGTCACCGAAGGAGTGCCCCGTGTCCGAAGTCCTCGCTCGCCCGCCGTTCGACCCCGAACTCGTGCCGTTCCTCGACGCACTGGCGGCACGCGGTCCCTTCACCGTCACGCCGGAGATGCTCCCGCACATGCGGCAGCTCGACGTCACCGAGGCCGAACTCGACGCACGGCTGCACGCCCGCGGGTACGAGCGTCGGCGCATCACCGTGCCCGGCCACCGCGGCGACTCGATCGACCTCGCCGTGATCCAGCGCGCCGGTCGAACGGGCGCGACCACGGGGGTCTACACGATCCACGGCGGCGGCATGGTGTTCGGCCACCACCTCGGGAACCTCGACTCCTACGACGACTGGCTGCTGGTCCACGACGTCGTGCTCATCAGCGTCGACTACCGCCTGGCTCCGGAGCACCCGGACCCGTACCCGGTCGAGGACTGCTACGCCGGCCTCGTCTGGGTGGCCGAGCACGCCGAGGAGCTCGGCATCGACCCCGACCGCATCGTCGTCGCCGGGCAGAGTGCCGGCGGCGGGCTCGCGGCGGGCACCGCCCTGCTCGCCCGCGATCGACGAGGACCGTCGCTGCTGGCGCAGATCCTCGTGTCGCCGATGCTCGACGACCGGGACGCCACCGTCTCGACGCGGCAGATCGACGGCGTCGGGGTCGCCGACCGGCAGCTGACCCGGTTCGGTTGGGACGCCTACCTCGGGGACCGTCGCGGTACCGAGGACGTGTCCGTGTACGCCGCCCCCGCACGGGCGAGCGACCTCGCCGGACTCCCGCGCACCTACATCGACTGCGGCAGCGCCGAGGTGTTCCGCGACGAGACCGTCGCCTTCGCGAGCGGGCTGTGGGCAGCGGGCGTCGACGCCGAGCTGCACGTCTGGCCCGGAGCCTTCCACGGCTTCACGAGCATGGTGCCCGACTCGACCGTCGCGAGGACCGCCACCGCAGCACTCGCCCGGTGGACGAGCCGGACGCTCGGTGACGTCGAGGATTGAATGGACCCGTGCGGGTACTGGTGCTGGGCGGGACGGGGTGGCTGGGACGGGCGATCGTCCGTGCGCTCCTCGCAACGGGGGCGGACGTCACGTGCCTGGCGCGCGGCGAGACGGGGACGGTCCCGGACGGCGCCCGGCTCGTCCGGGCCGACCGCCGGGCACCCGGCGCGTACGACGACGTGCGCGGCGCGTGGGACGAGGTGGTCGAGCTCTCGTGGGACCCCGACCTCGTCGGCCCCGCGCTCGACGCCCTCGCGGACGACGCCGCGCACTGGACCCTCGTGTCGAGCACCTCGGTGTACGCCCGCAACGACGAACCGGGTGCGGACGAGACCGCCGCGGTCGTCGAACCCGCCGACCTGACGCAGTACGCGGACGCCAAGGTCGCCGCCGAGCGGCGGAGCGTCGACCACCTCGGATCGAGGCTGCTGGTCGCCCGACCCGGCCTGATCGTCGGCGCCGGCGACCCGAGCGACCGGTTCGGGTACTGGCCCGGCCGACTCAGCCGTCCCGGGCCCGCGCTCGTCCCCACGACGGCCGGTCGCACGGTCCAGGTGATCCACGTCGAGGACCTGGCCCGCTGGATCGGCGATGCCGGACGGGCCGGTCGCACCGGGGTCGTCAACGCCGTCGGGGACGTCGTCCCGATGCATGACTTCCTCCGCCTGGCCGTCGACACCACGGGCTTCGACGGCGAGCTCGTCGAGGTCGCGGACGACGTCCTGCTGGCCCACGACGTCGCGTACTGGGCGGGGCCGCGGTCCCTGCCGCTCTGGCTGCCGCGCACCGACACGGCGCTGATGGACCGCTCGGCGCGGGTGTTCCGCGACACCGACGGCCGCACCCGTCCGCTCGAGGAGACCCTCGCCGAGGTGCTCGAGGACGAGCGGGCACGCGGTGTGGACCGGCCGCGGCGTTCCGGGCTCACGGCCGCCGAGGAGGCAGCGGTCCTCGCGGCAGTCCGCTGACGCCTCGCGCCCGGATCGACGCTCAGCCGCGCCGCCGGCGACGGAGCCGTTCGAACCACCCGGCCGTCGCGATCCCCTGACCCACGTCACCGCTCCCGGCCAGCGTGCCCGCGGCGAGGCCCAGGAACGTCGCACCGCAGGCGTCGCACAGCGTCCGCGTCGCCGTCCGGACCGGCTCGCCCTGGATGGGTCGTCGGCACTGGTCACACCGCTGCTGCATGGTCCCCCGATCGTCGGTGCTGGCTCCCGAGTCTGCCGCACCGTCGCATGGCCCTGCCGTGTGACGGACGGGAGACGGCCCCACCAGCCGGTTCCGGCGCACCGCGCCAGCGGTGCGACGGCCATGACGGGAGGGACGGTGCCGGCTGGCACCGCGCCTCCCGTCCGGCGGCGGGTCGCCGCAGCGTGCTCAGCCCTGGTTCACGGTGTCGGCAGCCCAGGACAGGTCGTCGTCGGGGTCGACCTCGAACGCCTCGAACCGCGGGTCCCCGAGGATGTCCGCCACCAGGGTCCGGCTCCCAGCGACGATCGTCGCGTCCCAGTCGATCTCGGTGGCGAGCACCCAGGCGTGGTCCTCGGGCCAGAGCATCTGCGGCGTGTGGCCCGGCGCGGGGTGGTCCTCGATGCTGACGGTGTCGAGCCAGTCGGGGCGGGCGAAGGTGTCGAGCGAGGCCGTCATCAGGTGGAAGCCGCGCCCCGGCCAGGCGAAGCGCGGACCCTCGAGGGCGTCGGCGACCATCCGTCTGCGGCGTCGCAGCTCGACGAGCGCCCGCTGCTGCTGCGCCGCGATGTCCGCCGCAGTGGGCTCCCCGAAGCCGAAGGATGCCGCGCTCGAGCCCGCTCCGAGGTCGCCCCATCCCTCCCACACGGCGGCGACGAGGTCGGTCGGCGTGGTCGTGGTCCGAGCGAGGTGCACGGTCAGGGCCGCGAGCAGGTCGGTGTCGAGTTGGCCCTCCTCGGGTGGCCCGACGGTCCAGCCGTCGTCAGTCTCGACGGCGACGGGCGGCGTCCGGCCGGACAGGTGCACCCACTGCACCAGCGGATGCACCCGCTTGCCGGTCCGTTCGGCGATGTCGGACCACCGCCACGGTCGCCCGTCCACGAGGAGCGGCACACCCCACTGGTCGGTCACGCTCGCGTCCCACCGATGTGCGGGCAGCGGGTGCAGGATCCGCGCGTAGGCCGCGAAACCGGTCCCGGCGACGCCGCCCGCCGTCGCCCATCCTCCGGCGCGTTCGAGCAACCAGTCCCCACGACCCACGTCCGCGATCAGCCCCATGGGGTCACGGTAGACCGGCGGAGCCGGATCGTCGCGCGGCGCTGCCGTCGAGGTGCGGCAGCCGACTCGTCGAACCGGCTGTTCACCCGAGCGCGCTGGTCGCGCTGCGGAGTTCCTGCAGCACGTCGAGCGCATGGCGCGCCAGTCCGTCGTCGTCGCTCGGCTCGCCCTCCGACCAGCGTGCGTACCCCTGCTTGAACGCCAGGACCCCCATCTCGCTCGCCAGCTGGGCGAGCGTCTCGGGCACCCCACGCTCACGGAGCGCCGTCACCATCGCCGCTGCCATACCGACGCTCTTCAGCGCGTCGCGTTCGCGGAGTTCGGCACTCGCAGCGACGGCGGCCTTGAGACGCGGGCCGAGCGCCCGGTTCCGCGGACCCATCTCACCAGAGGCTCGCTCGAGTCCGGCGGCGACGGCGTCCAGCGGGGTCGCCTCTGCTGGAGCCTCGGCGATCCCCTCGGCGAGGAGGCGACTGAGGGTCTCCTGCCCGGCGACGAGGAGCTCGCGCTTGTCCGGGAAGTGCCGGAAGAAGGTGCTCTTCGTCACGCCGGCGCGCTCGGCGATCTCGACGACGGTCGTCGCGTCGTACCCCTGTTCGGTGAACAGATCGACTGCGGCGATGACGAGTCGCTCACGTGCTCCCGGTTCCCATCGCGCCATGGTGCGATCCTAGCCGACGGGACAATTGTCCCATGATAGGTCCAAAGTGACGGGACAATTGTCCCATGGTGGGTCTAGAGTGACGGTACACATGTCCCATCACTCGAATCGAGTAACCACCATGCATGTCTTCGTCACCGGGGGCACCGGCACGATCGGTACAGCCGTCGTCACGGAACTGCTCGCCCACGGCCACACGGTCGTCGGCCTCGCCCGCTCGGATGCTTCAGCTGCCCTCCTGGAGACCGCTGGCGCCGGGACCCTGAGGGGTTCACTCACCGACCTCGACATGCTCCGCTCCGGCGCCGCCGCTGCCGATGGGGTCATCAACCTCGCCTTCAGCCGCGACTACAGCAGTGCCGATGGACTGGAACGAGGACTCGTCGAGGAACGGGGAGCGATGGAGACACTGGGCGACGCGCTCATCGGCACCGGGAAACCGCTCGTCGCCGTGTCCGGCACGCCTTGGGTGCCCGGACGATTGTCGACCGAAGTCGACCCGCTTCCGACGGACGGCCCGGTCGGTAGCCGAGCCGTTGCCGTGTCCGCCCTGCTCGCGCTCTCCGCGCAGGGCGTCCGGGCCTCCGTGGTCCGCATGCCGAGGACGGTGCACGAGAACGGCCGCGGCGGCTTCGCTGGCCTCCTGACCGATGCCGCTCGTCGCTCGGGCACAGCCGGGTACCCGGGCGACGGAACACAACGCTGGCCCGCCGTCCACGCCCGGGACGCCGCGACGCTCTTCCGACTCGCGCTCGAGTCAGCCCCTGGCGGCAGCAGCTGGCACGCGGTCGCCGACGAGGGGGACCGGGTCCTCGACATCGCGACGGTGATCGGCCGTCGACTCGGCTTGCCGGTGGAGCCCGTACCGGACGAGACGTTCGGCCCGCTCGGACCCATCTTCGCGATGGACCAGCCAGCCTCCAGCGCGCAGACCCGGAGGGCACTCGGGTGGGAGCCGACGCACCCGTCACTCCTCGACGATCTCGAGTTGCTGCACCCTTGAGGCATCCCCGGCCTGTCGACGGGCGCTCTCCGGTCCGCCGATCGCCCACCCGGGCCGGTCCGCGTGGCCCCCGTGGCCGACTCGCGTAGCGGACCTTCACCGGAACCTGTTCCGGACCACCCATCCGGACAGTGCGCAGGCGCAGCCCTGCAAAGACCCCCGTCCTCACTGCCGAGCGTCCGGTTGACGACCGGCTAACGGACGGGCGTCGCCCCGGTCGTGGGCAGTATCCGTTTCCCTGATCGTCGAGCCGTTACGGTCAACAGACGATGCGAGCAGTGATCCTCGTGGGAGTCGCCGTCGGATGCGTGGTGGCGATCGCCGCAATCGTCTTTACGATCAGGGACATCCGAGCAGGCCGGTCGATGTCTCGTCGAGCGATCGGAACTTTCTGCGCGGCCGGGCTCATCATGAGTGCAACCATCGCCTACGCCGTCGCCACGCCTGCATCGTCTTGACCCCTGCATCGTCAGCCTCGGGCTGAAGCACCTGTCCGCTGACCGATCGGCTAGTGAGACGCGATCGTCCGTCGCTTGGCCGCGTCATGGAGCATGAGCGTCGTTGCAGGTCTGTACGCTTCCGATCATGAGTAGCTCGAGGGTGCGGTGATGGCGGTTCAACGCCACCTCGCGGTCGAGCCGAACGTGTTGGTTTGGGCGCGCGAGTCTGCTCGGCTTGGCATCGATGAAGCTGCGGCTCGCATCGGAGTAAGTGCTGCGCGAATCGATCAGTGGGAGCAGGGGACTCACGAACCCACGATCATCCAGCTGCGAAAGGCGGCCGCCGCGTACAACCGGCCGCTGGCGGCGCTGTTCATGCCGGTTCCGGTGCAGGACGAGACGGTCTTTGACGTTCCGGACTTCCGCCGTCCTGAGAGCGAAGGGGACGAGTCTGCGATCTTGCGGAGGGCCATTCTTCGTGCTCGGCGGCAACAGGATGCGTTGCGTGAAGCGCACGACGACCTTGAAGAGTTGCCGTTCCCTGTGCTGCAGACCGTAGAGGTTGATGCCGACGACGCTGAGCGCGCTGGTGCCCTCGTGCGCCAGCAGCTCGCCCTTGACGAGCTGCCTGCTCGGCTGTGGTCAAAGCCCGATGAGTTGTTGCGTGAGCTAGTCCGTCGTGTTGAGTCCCGCGGCTACCTCATCATCCAGGTGCAGCGCGTCCCGATTGCCGAGATGCGCGGTTTCTCGATCGCGGACGACCTTGCGCCGGTTATTGCCTTGAACGGCAGTGATTGGCCACGCGGCAAGGTGTTCACGCTGCTGCACGAGCTCGCGCACGTGGGACTTCGCAGCGGCGCACTGTGTGATCTCAGTCGGGAGGGTGCTTCGCCCGAGGAGCGATTCTGTGACCAGGTGGCGGCGGCGACGCTGATGCCGGCGCGGCAATTCCGCGCGGAAACCCGGCGACGGAACTTGTCAGCTCGCTCCTATGAGGACCTTCGTGGACTCGGCGATCGCTTCGGCTCCAGCGCGGAAGCGGCCTTGCTCCGGATGGTGAACCTCCGATTGGCGACGTGGGATGACTACACGCTGATGCGCACGGAATTCCGGTCCGCGTACGAGCTGTTCAAGCGCGATGAGAAGAACGCGCGCGCGGGGAAGAATTCACCGATCTACTACCAGCTCAAGGTCCGCGATTTGGGTCGGCCATTCATCGTGTCGATGCTGCGCGCGCACAACGAGGGTGTGCTCAGCTCCCGCGATACCGCGCACCTTCTCGACGTGTCGTACGACAAGATACCGAAGCTGCTTGAACGGATCAGGACCGATGAGGTGTTGGTGTGAGCGGTGGCCAGGTGTACTCCGTCGACACGAGCGCGCTCATCGATGGAATGGAGCGGTTCTACCCGCGACGGAACTTCCCGGCGTTGTGGGAACGCATCGACGTGCTCATCGACGACGGTCGCATGCACATCTCCGAAGAGGCGTGGTCGGAAGCAACCTCCGTCGACGCTCCCGTGCGGGAGTGGTGCGAGGAAGAGGGCGCTGGGCGAGAGCGCAGCGTCTACGCAACTACGGCGGCGGTTGCGGCGGTCGCTGGACAGATCGGCGCGAAGTTCCCGAACTGGGTTAAGCAGGGCCGGAAGAACGGTGCTGACCCGTTCGTCATCGCGGTCGCAGAAGTCGAGGGTGGCATGGTCATCTCGGGCGAGACGAACGGTGGACCCGGTCGGCCGAAGATTCCGTACGTATGCGGGCAGCGGCAAGTGAGTCACGGTCGGCTGGTGGACTTGATCACTTCCGAGGACTGGGTGATCGGCTGAGCGATCAGCAAAATGGCTCCTGGGGCTGCCGCAACAAGCCCCTACTCGATCGCCGAGTCGGTACCCGCGCGGGGACTGCGGCGTTCGACGAGGACGTTGTCGCGCCATTGCCCGGCCCACGGGCCGAAGGTCATGAGGCCGATGCGTTCTCGGGTGCCGAGTTCGCGGAACCCGTGTTGGGCGTGGAGGGTTCGGGAGGCGGTGTTCTCGGGGAGGATTCCGGACTGGATTGTCCAGATGCCGGCGGCCTCGGTCGATGTGATCAGGGCGTCGAGGAGCAGATGTCCAACACCGCGGCCGCGCGCTGCGGCGGCGACGTAGACGGAGTGCTCGATGACGCCCCGGTACACCGGCCGGGTAGAGGTCGGGGAGACCGCCACCCAGCCGAGAACCGCGTCGCCGTCGACGGCGACGAACCGGTGCTCGAACAGCTTGCCGGCGTCGAATGCTTCCCAGGTCGGCGGTTCCGCTTCGAATGTCGCGTTCCCGGTTGCGATGCCCTCCCGGTAGATCGCCTCCACGGCGGGCCAGTCGGCGGCGGTCATCGGACGAACGGTGACCGCGGTGCTGTCCGTCATGGGTACAGTAGCTCGTCCTGGATGCGGCCGGCGACGGCGTCGCGCATGGGGCGGACGTCGTCGGGGGACCAGGAGTCCGGGTCCGGGAACGACCACTGCAACACCTTCCCGCGGGGCGTCGCAGGAAGGTCCAGGCCGGGCTTCATCAGCACGACGACGTCGGCCTGATCCAGCAGCTCTGGGGTGACCTTCCGCGGGGTGCGATCGCTGATGTCGAGGCCAAGTTCCGCGACGGTCGCGGCGATCGACGGGTTCACCTCGCCGGCGGGAGCGATCCCGGCAGAGGTGGCGGTATAGCGGTCATCGTCGGCGAGTTCGAGGAGGGCTGCGCCGAGTTGGGAGCGGCCGGCGTTGTGCTTGCAGATGAACAGCACCGTGGGCTTGTCGGTCATGTGGGGTCCGGTTCAGTTCGTGCAGCAGGAGCTGCTGGCGGGCGGCGCGGCCGACACGAGGGCGGCGCAGCAGGATGAGCCCTCGGCCGCTTCGTTCGTGGCGGGGACGCCGCAGGAGGATGAGCCGCCGACGTCGGTGGTGCAGACGCCGGTTTCGGGGAGGACGAGCTGCACGTCGCGGGCGGCCTGGTGGTCGCCGGCGAGTTCCGCGGCGATGGAGCGGACCTGCTCGTAGCCGGTGAGGAGTAGGAACGTGGGGGCGCGGCCGTAGGACTTCATGCCGGCGATGAAGAAGTTCGGCTCCGGGTGCGCCAGCTCCGCTACACCGTGCGGGGGGACGGAGCCGCAGGAGTGGAGGTTCGGGTCGATCAGCGGTGCGAGGGCGCGGGGTGCTTCGACGATGTCGTCGAGGCCGAGGCGGATCTCGCGGAGCATGTCGAGGTCGGGCCGGAAACCGGTCGCGTTCACGATCACGTCGACCGTCACCGTGAACGGCTCGCCGGCACGGCGGCCGGTGACGGTGACCTGGTCGCCGTCGGGGCGGACGTTATCGATCTCGAACGACGCGAGCTGCTCGACCTGCCCGGACTCGACGAGCCCGTTGACGTTGGAGCCGAGCTGCCCGCGGGCGGCGAGCCCGTCGGCGGCGTCCGCGCCGAGGCGGGTGGTGCCTGCGTTCCGGATCGCCCACAGCAATGTCGTACCGGGTTCGTCTTTCGCGAGGGCGGCGAGCTCGATGAGCGTGTTCGCGGCGGAGTGGCCGGCCCCGACGACGAGGACCCGCTTCCCGGCGAATCGGTCACGGTCCACCCCGAGCACGTCGGGGAGGGCGTGCACGATGCGGTCGCCGAGGTCGGCGGTGGGGGCGAGGCCGGCGGCTGTGAGCGGGTTCGGGGACGTGTACGTGCCGGAGGTGTCGACGACGGCGCGGGCGGTGACGTCCTCGAGGCCGTCGGCGGTGTGGAGGCGAAGGAGGAACGGGGTGTCGGCCCGGCCGGTAGAGCGGGTGCGGTCCATGCCCTGCCTGGACACCGCGTCAACGTGGACGCCGTACCGGATCACCGGGACCAGCTCGGGCGTCTGGGCGAGGGGTTCGAGGTACTGGGCGA
Source organism: Curtobacterium sp. LFS084 (assembly GCF_047977705.1). Lineage (NCBI taxonomy): Bacteria > Bacillati > Actinomycetota > Actinomycetes > Micrococcales > Microbacteriaceae > Curtobacterium > Curtobacterium sp. LFS084. Next base: position 203,194 of record NZ_JBFPFM010000001.1, on the reverse strand, counting down.
CGAGGTCGTGCCCGGTCGGCAGCGACGACCGGCGGGGCTCAGTCCAACCGGTGGGTTCGAGGAGCCGTCGTGCGGCGTCGTCGATGACGTACCGCCACGGGGAGAACAGCCTGGTGTGCCCCCACGCCCGGACGGACGTGCCGACCTGGTCGCCGGCTTCGTAGACGACGACTGGGAGCCCCTGCTCGAGCAGGTGCGCGGCGGCGGCGAGCCCGACGGGGCCCGCGCCGATGACTGCGACGGGCAGCCCGGTCAGGCGGTCCGCGTCAGCACGGGGTGGGACGGTGAGGGTGAGGGTCATGGTCGTGGTCCTTCCGGTGGTCAGGCGGATGCTTCGGTGGGCAGCAGCTCGGCCAGGAGCGCCTGCACGCGGGTCTTGATCTCGTCGCGGATCGGGCGGACGTCGTCGATGCCCTTCCCGGCGGGGTCGGTGAGATCCCAGTCCTCGTACCGCTTGCCGGGGAAGATCGGGCACGCGTCACCGCAGCCCATCGTGATCACCGCGTCGGACTCGCGGACAGCGTCGGTGGTGAGGATCTTCGGCTGGTTCCCGGCGATGTCGATGCCGTCCTCGGCCATCGCCTGGATCGCGATCGGGTTGATCTGGTCCTTCGGCGCGGAGCCGGCGGAGAGGACCTGAACGCGGTCGCCGCCGAGGGCCTGGGCGTAGCCGGCGGCCATCTGGGAGCGGCCGGCGTTGTGGACGCAGACGAACAGGATCGTGGGGGTCGCGGTCATGGCGGTGCTTTCGGTTCGGGCGGTCATCGGATGAGGGTGAGCCAGCCGGCGAGGGCGGCGAGGGTGACGGCGAGGACGGGGACGGTGAGGACGATGCCGGTGCGGAAGTACTGCCCCCAGCCGATGTGGATGCCCTTCCGGTCGAGCACGTGCAACCACAGCAGCGTCGCCAGCGACCCGATCGGGGTGATCTTCGGCCCGAGGTCGGAGCCGATGACGTTGGCGTAGATCATCACCTCATGGGTCAAGCCGGTCGCGCCGGCTCCGCCGATCGCGAGGGCGGCGATGAGGACGGTCGGCATGTTGTTCATCAGCGACGCCAGGATCGCGATCACGAACCCGACCCCGAGCGCAGTGACGAGGACCCCGTGGTCACCGAACACGTCGAACAGCTTCGCGAGGTAGTCGGTGAGGCCCTGGTTCTGCAGCCCGTACACGACGAGGTACATGCCGATCGAGAACAGCACGATCTGCCACGGCGCATCCCGGATCGTCTTCCACACCGGAATCACCCGCCCTGACCCACCACCGGTCCCACTGCCACCGGTGGTGACGGTGGCGGTGCCGCCGGTGGTGACGAGGACCGGGGCCGCAGCCCGACGGGCGAAGACGAACGCGGGTTGCCGGGCGGCGACGAGGACGATCACGACCGCGCCGACACCGGCGACGGCGGCGAGGGGGACGCCGAGCGGGTCGGCGGCGAAGTAGCCGACCAGCAGGACGGCGAGGACCACCCATCCGGCGCGGAACGTCGCCCGGTCCTTCACCGCGGCGGCCGGACGGGTGAGCGCGAGGACGTCGTACCGCTTCGGGATGCTCCTGCCGAAGAAGGCCAGCAGCATCCCGAGGGACGCCAGCACGGACACGATGCCGACGGGCACCATGACGACGGCGTACTCGGCGAACCCGACGCCGAAGTAGTCGGCGGAGACGATGTTGACCAGGTTCGACACCACCAGCGGCAGGCTGCCGGTGTCGGCGATGAACCCGGTGGCGAGGATGAACCCCAGCGCCGCCTTCGCCGGCATGTTCAACGCGCGAAGCATCCCGACGACGATCGGGGTGAGGATCAGCGCGGCCCCGTCGTTGGCGAACACGGCCGCGATGACCGCGCCGAGTCCGACGATCAGCACGAACAGCAGCCGACCGTTCCCGCGACCCCACCTGGCTACGTGGAGGGCGGCCCACTCGAAGAACCCTGCCTCGTCGAGGATCAACGAGATCAGCACCACTGCGACGAACGTCAGCGTAGCGTTCCACACGATCCCGACCACCGTCGGCACATCACCGAGCACCACCACCGTGGTCGCGAGGGCGAAGACCGCGCCGATGAGGGCGGTGTAGCCGATCGGGAAGCCCTTGGGCTGCCAGATCACCACCACGAGCGTCGCGACGAAGATCGCCGCAGCGACGACAGCCAGCACCATCAGGCGCTCACCTCGGCCTGGTTCGCTGCCGCGGCGGCGCGCTCCCAGCCCTGCGCGGCGACCTGCACGGCATCCCACGGGGACCCGAGCGGCGGCGTGTAGCTGAGGTCCAAGTCGATCACGTCGTCCACCGAGAGGCCGGCGTGGAGGGCGGTGGCGTACGTGTCGATGCGCTTACTGATCTCCGCAGACCGTTCCCCGACGATCTGCGCGCCGAGGAGCCGGCCGGACGTGTGGTCGCCGGTGACGCTGATCGTCAGTGGCACCGCGCCTGGGTAGTACCGCTTGTGGTCATCCGCGACCGTCACCCGCGTCAGCGGCGACACGTCCAGCGGTGCGGTTTCGTGGTGACGGAGGCCGGTGCGGGCAGCGACGAGGTCGAACACCTTCACCACCTGCGTCCCCACCGAACCGGCGAAGGTCCGGGACCCGCCGAGCATGTTCTCCCCGGCGACACGTCCCTGCTTGTGCGCGGTCGTTCCGAGCGGCAGCCAGGTCGTGCCGAGAAGCCGGTGGTGTGTCACGACGCAGTCACCTGCCGCCCACACGTGCGGCACCCCGGTGCGCATCTGCTCGTCGACGACGATCGCGCCAGCCTGGCCGAGTCGCGCACCGGCCGCGGCCGCGAGATCCGTCAATGGCCGTACCCCGACACAGACCACCACGAGCGCGAACGTTTCGGCGGCGTCACCAGACGTGGAGCTGGTCGCGACGCTCCACTGCCCGCCGCCCGCGGGAGTGATTCCAGTGACGGTCGCACCGGTCAGCACCGTCGCGCCGTGCCGGCGAACCTCCTCGGTGATCAGCGACCCGAGTTCCGGGTCGAGGGTGGAGAGCACTTCCGGGCCGCGCTGGATCAGCGTCGTATCGAACCCGCGGGCGACGAGCCCTTCTGTCATCTCGAGGCCGATGTAGCCGGCGCCGACGACCGCGACGCGGCTGCCGGCAGGCAGGAGCTCCAGGGCGGCGACGACCTGCTCGGCGTCGGTCATCGAGTGCAGCAGGTGAATCCCGGGCGCACCGAAGGGGATTCCGGCCGGGCTGATCGGCTCAGCGCCGGTCCCGATCAGCAGCTCGTCATAGGCGATCTGCTCATCGCCGGCAGGGCCGGTGACGGAGAGCAGCTGGCGGTTAACGTCGACGGCGGAGGCCCATGTCGAGGAGCGGACGGTCATCCCGGCGGCTTCGAGGTCGGCGCGGGTGCGGTGCGCGAGGGACGCTTCCGTGGCGACGTCGCCGGAGACCCAGTAGGGGATGCCGCAGATGGAGAAGTTCGGGAACTCGTCGGCGAGGACCACGGTCACGTCGGTCGACGGGTCTAGCTCACGGGCGCGCAGCGCCGCGGCGATACCGGCGTCGCTGCCCCCAACGGCAACAAGGTGAGTCATCGGAGTCGGTCCTCTGCAGATCGATCGGAAGTCGAGCAGGAACATCGAAGCACGTCGATATCGATGAACGCAAATATAGACCTGCATCGAAGGGCGTGGGATGATGGTGCGATGACGACGATCGAGCTGCTCCCCATCCAGGACGTCACCGCATGCTGCTCGCCCGTCACGACCGAAGCGATGACGCAGGAGTCCGCCGAGGTCCTGGCGAAGTCGTTGAAAGCGATCGCCGACCCGGCGCGGCTCCGGCTGATCTCGATGGTTGCCGCGCACGAGGGTGCAGAAGCGTGCGTCTGCGACCTGCAGGAACCGCTCGGCCTGTCCCAGCCGACCGTGTCGCACCACCTCAAGGTGCTCGTCGACGCCGGGATCCTGCACCGCGAGAAGCGCGGCACCTGGGCCTACTTCTCCCTCGTCCCCGGGGCGCTCGAATCGGTCGCTGCTCTACTGACCTCACCTACCCGGTGAGCGAGTCCGGCGTCCGTTAGCCGATGGCGGTTTCAAGGGGTCGTTGCAACGGGTGGTTGTGTCGGGTCCGACAGTAGCTGTTCAAATGCCTCGGCTGGCGTGCGGTAGTCGAGGGTCTTGCGAGGCCGTCCGTTGAGTTCGGCGGCGACTTCGAGGAGCCGTTCCGGGCTGTGGACGCTGAGGTCGGTGGACTTCGGGAAGTACTGCCGGAGCAAGCCGTTGGTGTTCTCGTTCGAGCCGCGCTGCCAGGGCTTGTGGGGGTCGCAGAAGTAGATCGCCAAGTCGGTGGCGAGGGTGATGTCCTTGTGCCGGGCAAGCTCGCTGCCCTGATCCCACGTCAACGAGCGGCGCAGGTGCTCGGAAAGGGTCTGGATGGTCGGGATCATCGCGTCACGGACGGCGTCGGCGCTGTGCCCGTTCGGCAGGCGCAGGAGCATCACGTAGCGCGTGGTGCGTTCGACGAGGGTGCCGATCGCGCTCCTGGCGTTGATACCGACGATCAGGTCCCCTTCCCAGTGCCCGGGAACAGCCCGGTCGTCGACCTCGGCCGGGCGTTCACTGATCAGGATCATGTCGCGGATCGTCGACCACGACGCCCGCCGCGGCTCGCCCCGGTGTCGGCGGATGGCGCGGCCGGTGCGGAGGTGTTTGTGGAGGTCAGCGCGCAGGTGGCCGCGGCCCTGGACGAAGAGGGACTGGTAGATCGTCTCGTGCGACACGTGCATCTCCGGCCGGTCAGGGAACGTCCGGGCCAGGTCATCACGGATCTGCTCCGGGGACCAGTTCCGCACCAACCGCAACTCCACCTGCAGGGCCAGCTCGACCCGGTCCAGCTTCCGGGGCTTGGGTCGCCGTGCTCGCTCCCGGCACCGCTGTTGGGCGGCGTAGGGACGGTAAGCGCCACCCCTTGAGCTGTTCCGGGTGAGCTCCCTGCTGATGGTCGACGGCGCCCGACCCAACTCAGCCGCGATCCGGCGGACCCCTGCGCCACCGAGGCGAAGGTCAGCGATCCTGAGCCGGTCCTCCTCGCTCAAGTACCGGCCCGAACGAGACGCGCGCTCGAACGGGTTCTTCCCTCGAGCGGCCTTGAACCATCGGTAGCCCTGACGCGGATGCACGCCGACAGCATCGCAAGCAGCAGGCCTGCTCATGCCCTGTCCGAGTAGCTCCCAGAACCGCGCCTCCCGGGCACGGTGCTCCAGCCTCGATGCCATCTGCAACACTCCGATTCACGGTGCTGTTGCAACGACCAGCTGAACCCAAGGATCCCTTATCGGATAGTCGCTCGCTGCTTCATGAACGGGGGTTACCACCGGCCTGTTGGGCTTCCCAAGCAGTTCGAATGGGATCGGTGTCGTACACGATGTGCAGGTGTTGAATCCGGGCTTCCAGGTCTAGCTCGGCGACGTCAACCACGGAGAACGGTGCGGGGGTGCCGTCCGAGAGCGTCCAATCGAAGTCGAACCAGAACGCAACAGTCGGAGCCGAGTCGTCTGTGCTGACCAAGGTTCGGCGGAGCGTGAGGACGGATGCGGCCGTGTCGGCGAACAATGTCGGGTAGAAGTCGCGGGCGGGCTGCTCCCCGTAAAGCGGTGAGCTCACAATCGCGTCCGGTGTGAACAGGGCGAGCACCGCGTCTACGTCGGCTGATCTGAGAGCTGCGAGGTATGCATCGACGAGCTGTGTGAGGGTCGTTGCGGGGATGGTCATCAGTGATCGCTTTCGGAGGGGTTCGGCCCACAGCAGCTCGGGCCGGGCGACATTTACCAGCTTCCCATCACCAAAGGCGGAAGACGAACTTGGCTCGCTGGGTCCGGTTGACGACCGGCTATCGGTCGCGGGAGCGGCGCTCGGCTCGAACTCGACGTCGCGCGTCCTGCTGATCCGGCAGCGGGTTTCAGCCCATGCTCCCGCGGGTCGCGAGGAAGACGAGCACGGCGACGATAACCAGTACCACCGGCGCAAGGAACCGCAGATTCAGCATCGCTGCCCCTATCGATCGGTCGTGCCGTTTCAGACGTGCGTGGGGCATGGCGAGCAGTTGGCGACAGAAATGCCGTCCGGTTGACGATCGAGCGCTGGCATCTAGGAGTAGCGCTGCTGTGATGGGTTGCTGCTGGCGGAGTCGGGGACTGCTGCAGGTTCGGTTGACTCCTGACGGGTAGGGGCATCGGCTCCTGCTGGAAGGATGTGCGCCATGGTGAAGGCGTATCCGGAAGAGTTCCGCCGCGACGTGATCGCGGTCGCCCGGAAGGGCGAGACGTCGGTGCGGCAGGTCGCGAAGGACTTCGGGATCTCAGAGACCTGTCTGGCGCGGTGGCTCCGGCTGGCGGACCGCGACGACGGCAACGGATCGGGAGCGTCTCCGTCGGCGAAAGCGGTCGAGCAAGCCGAGCTGCGGGAAGCACAGAAACGGATCCGGCTGCTCGAGCAGGAGAACGAGATCCTCCGCCGGGCTGCAGCGTACTTCGCCCAGTCACAACTCCCAAAATGATCTACCCGCTGGTCCTCGAACTCGCCGCAGACCGGATCCCGGTCGCGGTGGCCTGCCGGGTGCTGGGGTTCTCGAAGCAGGCCTTCTATCGGTGGCGGGTCGACCCGGTCTCGCAGCGGGACTGGGACGACGCGCACCTGACCAATGCAGCCGTCGACGCGCACCGAGATGATCCGACGTTCGGGTATCGGTTCATCGCGGACGACCTTCATGCTGCCGGCCACCGGGTGTCGGAGCGGCGGGTGTGGCGGTTGTGCTCGCAGCAGCGGCTGTGGTCGCTGCACGCAAAGAAGCGGGGCCTGAGCCGCAAGGCCGGGCCACCAGTGCACGACGATCGGGTCCGACGTGCGTTCACTGCCCCGGACCTGGATCGGCTCTGGTTGACGGACATCACGGAGCATCCGACCGGGGAGGGCAAGCTCTACCTCTGCGCGGTGAAAGACGCTGCTCCCGGCGCATCGTCGGCTACTCGATCAGTGACCGGGTGCGGTCCTCCCTCGCCGTCGCGGCTCTGCAGATGGCGGTGCAGCGACGGAATCCGGTCGGGACAGTCGTGCACTCGGACCGCGGCAGCCAGTTTCGTTCCAAGCGCTTCGTCCGGGCGATCGCGGACGCCGGGCTGCTCGGATCGATGGGACGAGTCGGTGCCTGCGCGGACAACGCAGCGATGGAATCGTTCTTCGCGCTCCTGCAGAAGAACGTCCTCAACCGAAAACGTTGGGTGACCCGGGACGAGCTCCGGCTCGCGATCATCACCTGGATCGAGGCGACCTACCACCGGAAACGACGCCAACGAGGTCTGGGGAAGTTGACCCCGATCGAGTACGAGACAATCATCAACCCACAGGTCGCACTCGCGGCCTAAACGAACGAGTCAACTCAACCTGCAGCAGTCCCCAGCTTCCGTGCCGGCGCCATGTTGCGGGAACCATCCACTTCGACGACGCTGACGCCCGCACGGTCGAGGTCGCGCCCAGTTAGCTCCGCTACCCGCTCGAGAATGATCCGGTCGGAGGGGCCTTCGACAAGGACGACCGCTGCTGCAGTTAGTGGTTCTAGTTTGCCTTGTACCCACCACCGCGCCGTAAGCTTGCCCTCTCCGTCGAGGAATCCCCTAGTCGGCTGTCTGATCTTGCCCCCAGCCCGGACCACAGCGACGTCGTCAGGGGAGAAGGCACTGACAACGTCAGGTGAGTGCGTGGCCAAAATTTTTTGGTTCGGGCCCTCTCGAAGCAAACGGGCGAGAGACCGCTGGCTGGAAGGATGCAAGTGAATCTCCGGCTCGTCGATTGCCACAACGTTCGCCGCTGCACTCACGAGGTCGTACAACGCGATAGCGAATAAGGCACGCGCCCCGTCCGACTGTTCAGCGATTGGACGTGGCTCGCCCCCGTGCGCGAGTTGCAGTCGCACATCCGCCAGCAAATCTTCGGATGCGATGCTGCCAGCCACAAACGACAGGTCATCGGGCCCGACGACCCGCGGGACTGCTCGTGTGAGCTGTCCCGCGAGTTGCCCCCGCAGCTCTCGGAGCACGGCTGACTCCCCGAGCTGCCGTTGCAGGCCTTCCGCGGCCGATTGGAAAGCCTCCCGCTCTCCGGCTAAATCGATCGCACCAAGGATGTCATCTAGCGCAGCGTTTTTCTCGTCCCTGAAGTCTCGCGCGGCGCTCTGCGTTGCAGTCACGAGCTTGAAGCCCAGGGCAGCTATCTGGTCGCGGCTTAGCTGACGCAGACCGGGACCGTGCGGGCTGAATCGACGAATCTGCACCGTCCCCCCGTCATCAACCAGCACCTCCATCCGCACTGTGACCGTTCTCGTCCCTAGCTCGGGCTCCACACGCGGCTCATCGACGAACCAAGCTCTTTCGGCAGGGGTGAGTTCGTCGAGTTCAGCCTCCAGCACGAGCGGCTGTGTCCTGTCTCGCAGGTCATCAGCACTCACTCGCGCGTAAAGCGCTGCCGCGCTCGCGCCGAGTAGGAGGTCCATGCATCTCAGAAGTGACGACTTGCCGACGTCGTTCGAGCCGACCAGGACAAGGTGCGATCGAATCTCTAAATTGACGTCCTCAAGGCGTGCGTGATTCTCGATCGTAAAACGAACCAACCGCAACGTTGCCTCCTGATGTCGACGTTGCTTCAAGTATCCCTCAGAACCTCGAGACCTCTGAACCGACAGAGGCGCGCCGATGACTCGGATGGCGAGGTGCTGGCTCCTGACGGACCAGCGCGGGATGAGCGACGTGAAGGCCTACCAGCGGGACCGATGCAAGGTTATAGGTGACATCTGATTTGGCTCGCCCGGTGCGATAGGCCTAGAAGGACGCCATCGTGTGCAAGCCCTAGCCGCAGGAGTCACGCGCCGATGTCGTCCGTGTCGACGCGGAACCGTGAGCCAGGCGTGATGACCGAGCAGATCGCAGCCCCCCGACCACGCGCTCAGCCCGGGCGAGGATGCCCAAGGTACCTCCAGCCACAAGCGCAGTGAGGAGGATGGTTGCTCCAGCTTCGAGGGTTGGTCGGACTGGACGCAGGTGCGACCACCGCTGTCGCTGCACCGGCTGCAAAAGATCCTCCGCAAACCACTGCAGGGTCTTCTTGCCGCGTGACCAATCGGCGAGAGCCCCGGTGGTTTCGATCGCGATGGTCGCGGCCGATGCATCTGACGGCGCACCCTTCATGCGCTTCACTCTCGCGGCGAACCAACGAAGCAGAATCTCCTCATCGGCGTTGACGAGCAGCGCCATCTGAGGCACGGCGAGCGAGAACTCGAGCTGATAGTTGACCCACAAGCGTGCGAAGACAGGACGAACCTGAGTCCGGGTGATTCGCTCGAGTCGGCCAATGACCTGCCCCACAAGGACCTGACGGCGCTCTTCCGACACCCTCGCTTCTCGGGCCGTCTCCCTCCGAGCCGAATCGCGGATCGTGTACCAGGCGGCTGCGACGGAACAAAGAGCGAGCATCACTGATCCGAGTTGGATCCATAGGGCTGCGGTCACCTGGGAACCATATCTACGGGAGAACGCGAAGAGGAGGACCCCGAGCGGGGCACAGAACGAGGGCGCCGTCGATTGCGCCCGGTTGTGAAGCAGGGGTGTTCGGAGCGAGCGAGGGTGCAAGTGTCTCGAGCCGGCACTCCACTGCCAGTCTTCAAAGCGTGTGAAGCGAGAACTTACTGAAGGGGGTGCCTTGAGCATGCATATCGCGGTAGTATCGGTTCGCAAGTTCGAAAGCCTGTTGGACCCGCGTGCGAGTGTCAGCGCCCTTTCTGACCCTTGTGAGCAATGCCGAGTAGAAGGCCATATCGAATGCGGTCAGGTTCGCCGGCGTCACTTCAGAATCAGCGGCAATGAGAATTTGTACCTTGCAATCGGCCAGCGCGGCGCGCCAGGAGCCGCTCTGGAATTCGCAGGCAGTGGACACTACGATGGGCGGCAGCCGCAGGCCCTTTTTGCCCTTCTCTGAGAGCTTCGTCGCCGTAACGGTCGACTTCCCGTTCCCTGTCTGAAGATTCTCCGTGTCTCCATGGGCGATAAGATGGAGTAGATGATCGTTTGATCCGACTGCGCGGAAGAAGTCCGATTCGGTGTAGGCGCGGGTAAGGCTGGCGTTGGCTCTTGGGACGGCTCGCCCGACGTCCTTAACGTTCCGGAATAAGCCTAAAGAGTGCATCAAGAACGTCGCCTCTTGCTCGCTCATCAAGTCGAACATGCCTCCGCAGGACAGGACGTGAACCTCGAGTGTTTGAACAGCCACCCGCCGATCATGACAGATCTTCAGTCTCACGGCGAGGTGATCGCTCGATGGCTCGCTGCCGGACCACTTGTACGTATCGCTGAGGGCGAGCTCCCGATAGGCGCGCAGATCAGCCGTCGTGCCCTGCACCAAGACGATGCCGGAGCCAGCGGCCCCCGGGTTGCGCGGACTCGACCACTGGTTCCTGGTAGGGGCCCCTTCTGCGACACACGGCCTTCCGCCACAGCGGTGAGCCGGTGCCGCCTGATGTCCAATTGGTCGTACGACGCTTGCAAGGCGCTCGCCTCACTGGCCGTCCTGCTGGTCGACTTCCCGAACCAGGCGGATGAGTTCGCGGTCCTCGGCTTCGTAGCCGGGCTTGCCGACATTGCGGAAGGGACTCCGGTCGGCTCCTGGAGGGTTGAACCTGTAGCCCGCGTTAGGCAGAACCTCGCCCGGTGTCCCCTCTTTCATCCCCCGAATCAGCTCATCTTGAGACAGGACGAAAGGGAGGCAGGCCTGCCCCCGATGACCGATGAGGAACTACGCCCGCCGCGAGTCTCTTGAGCACCCACCGCTGCCAGCCTCATCGCCCACCACCAGCTCGACTGCGCATCGGCAGTCGAGTTACCGTCGACGGGGCATGCGAGTGAGCCGGCCCGCACCGTCGGGCGGTGCCTCGAGACCCTCCCGTGGAGACAACGTCGTAATCGTCGCTGTCCTCGGTACTGTTCCGGACGGAGACCAATCGAGCCAGCGCTGCAGATACCGCTCGTGCAGACCGGCGGCCGCGGCAGCTCGCCGAGGGCCTTCGTCGCCGGCGAACCTCTCCTGCAACGCTTTGCGGAGCCAAACTGCGGATTCCGTACCCGGCCGGTGGGGTTCGTCCTTGTTCCATCGCCTCGCAGATATCTGCTTATACAAAGACCGCGCTTGGGCTTCGTCGATCACACCCAGCTCTCGGAAGCGGAAGACAAACGCCTTGATGGCGTAGCCCCACTTCTGCTTAAGTTGCGCGAGCACACTCAAGGTGACGCGGCCGCCAGCGGCGTGCAGGTCTTCGAGTGCGGCGTCACCAGGGACCAAGAACGCCGCGGCGAAGCGGTTCGCTTCCCGCTCCAGGCGCGCCGCATCCGCTGGAGTAGATGGTTGCGCTGACCCGGAATGCAGCACGAGATGCCCGAGTTCATGGGCCACCGTGAAGCGTTGCCGATCTCCGGGAATGTTGAACTCCGGGTCATTCGAGGGCCTGGTGACTCGGATGACCGGGAGATCGCCAACGGCAACAGACATACCCCAGTGCTTCCCGAGCTCGCCGTCAAGAGGCAGCACGACGCATCCGAGCCGTTCTACAGCGCGGATGACGTTCGGTACGACCCCCGCGTCGTCGAGGCCGGCGAGCGCACGGACGTCCGCTGCGACTCGATCGATTGCTTGATCGTCGTTGAGATCGCCGTCGAAGTTCGGTACGCGCATATCGAGGGTCCGGAGTCCGAGACTGCGGATTGCTTCCGCCGCGGTGATCGTGTCATACAGCGTCCGGTCAACGGAGCGCTGCGACGCATCCGCATACGCACGAAGTTTCGGCCGATCAACCGGGACAGCATTCTTCTCAGACGTCAGGTACTCCGTCGTGCAGTCGAGCACTTCGGCGAGGGAGTCGAGAACGTTGCCGTCTAGTTCCTGGTGCCCGTTTTCGAGCATCGATAGTGTCGCTGGTGCGATGCCGGCCTGCCGAGCAAGTTCTGCCTGGGTTAGTCCGAGTGCCGAGCGGAGACGGCGGATGCGGTCTCCGATCGGTTCCAGTGGTGTTGCTTCTGCTGGTGCCACGTCGTGTGTTCCTAAGCCTGCGTGCCTGCGATGCCCTGATCGTCAGCGTCCCAGCCGTCGAGGTCGTCGCCGTCGTCGGGGATGAACGAGGTTCCGGTGGGGGTTGTCGGGGCTTGGAAGTGGTGGACCCACCCGAACTCCAGGTACGGCACTCGTCCGTCGCTGTGCCCTCGGACGTGCGCGACGAAGAACTCCAGCGAGTCCTGTTCGTTCGCGACAACTCCGAGCACATACGGGTACTCGCGGATGAGTGCGTCCTCAGCGAGGCCGCCGTAGGTGGAGCCCTGGTTGGCGATCACCTTCAGCTCACCGTCAACGTACTTCGCGGTCCTCAGGCGGATGACCGCGTAGGCGTCGTTGTCGAGCACGGTGATCTCGAAGGCGCCACCGCTACCCGGCTGCGCATCGAGGCCCTGACGGACGCAGGCGTGCTCGAGTTCATCTTCGATGAGGGATCGGCGCAGCGAAGACCGTGGCCGGTTGGACCGGGTGAATGACTCATGCTGGGTCAACGCTGCCGCGATCGACCCCGCGTTCGCTTCGAAGCCCTCGCGGACATCGACGACGACGTCCCCAAGGACACCAACCAGTTCAGGCGAGAGAGCGACCATAGCCCTAAAGATATTCCTCCTGATGTCACACCGCAAGGCTGCTGCCCGGCGTGTTCAAAGCGAGTCTTTGCGAACCGCAGGCGCCTGGTCTGGCGATGACGGCCGCTACTGGCCATCAGCGGCAGGGCGGAGTCAGTGGGTTGTTCGACTCAGGATGCTGGGGTGCGCTCCCAGACCACCAGATTGGCCCGTTGAAGCTTCCCCGGGGAATCAGCAGATCTTCGGTGCCCGGCTCTTCGCCATGGTTCGGCTCTGACTTCCTGCAGCTCGGTGTTCCAATCGATCGGGGAGATGGGACGCCCGGTGGAGGCAGGATGCTCCTGCAGCGTCCAGCGAACGTGATTCGGGGAACGGTGGGCGACACGAGCGAGTGTTCGGATCGCGGTCACGCCGTCGCGAAGGTGGTCGTGGAGGAGTGTTAGGTCGATGTCGAGGAGCTCGGGACCGAGCGCGGCAAGACCAGAGCCTCTCCATCGTGGAGGTGACCAGACCGGCTGACTGGGCGCCGTGTCCTTCCGCCGAAGTTCTACCGCTTCTGCCGCTCGGTCGAGCCACACGGCGAGGTAGGCGTCGAGCGCTGTCTTGAGTTCCGCTGACATGCGGATATGGAAGTCGGTGAGGTCTGCGGCGTCGTACCCGTCGACCAGCACCCTCCACTGCTTCGGCAAAGCCCGCGTCGGCTGGGCTGTTGCGCGAAGGAAGAGATACCGGCGCGCGTTGAGCAGGGCCTTGCCGCGACCAGGTGTTTCTCCGACACTCTCGACGACCGCTTGCCAGTGCTCGCGGTGCAGGAGTTCCCACCATGGGAGCTTCAGGCGGTCGTCGTACCAAATGTTCGAGCCGTTGGTGCGGAGGTAGCGTGCCAGTTCAGCGAGCTGCCCAAGGATGGCGTCGGTCTGTGCGGGAGTGCCGAGCATGGCGGGCCGTAGCTGCTTCCCGATGCCAGCGACGATGTCGGGGTCAGGCGCGTAGTAGCGACCGCGGTCGAGTGTCTCGGCGCCAGCGATGGCAGCACGAAGTGCGAGGCTGAGGGAGTACTGCAGGGTCTCAACGTTTGCGCCGCCGGCGACGCTGAGCGGGCATGCCCACGATGGCCACAGCAACGCGGGGATCTCCCAGTGACGTGGGCCGTTGTGTTCGAGCCGCTGGCGGCTGAGAACTTCAACGACGTACCCATCGAAGTTGGGTCGGACCATGCTTCCTGTCACGAGGCGTTGCATCGTTGACAGGTCTCCGTCGACGGCGCGAAGGACACGGCCGCGGAACCTCGGTCCAACGTCGGGCCAGTAGCTGAGCATGGTCGCGGCGCTGCCTGGTCCGCGCTCGGCGGTTCCGGTCTTGGCCGGACGGGCAAAGGTGAGGCGTCGAAGGATTGGTCGCACGCTCTCCTCGGGCGCGTACATAAGCGTGATCGCCGCGGCCATGAGCGCGCCCATCGCGAGGGAGTTCTTGGGTGGAGACGTGCCGATCCGCGTCTGCTCATCGAAGAGCCCGCGGAGGTCCTCGGCGGGTATCCGCGCGAGGCGGGCGATCAGGTCGATGTCGGCGGCCGCGAGGAGCGCGATCCCCACGCCGCGCGCGGTGCTGAGGAGGTGCTCGAGGTCGGGGATCTCTAGAGAAAGCTGGGGCTGGTTGCGGCTCCAGGCGACCGTGATGAGGGTCTGTGCGAGGTTGATCGGCGAGTGGAGCGGGAACGGTTCGTCGGTCCACGTGTCACGAAGGTCATGCCCGCAACATGCACCGGATGGCAATCGGGTGCGGCAGCGTGAGGGCGTCACTGGGCGGCGTTCCATCCAGTTGGGCTCCGGTATCGGCGACCAGCACGACGGGCAGTCCTCGCGGAGCGGTACGAGGTGCTTGTCGCAGAGGAAGGACCACCAGAGCCGCCAGTGCGCCATGAACACGTCTGGTTGCTCCCGAAGGCAGAGCGGGCAGTACCGCGTTCCGGATCCTCGCGTCCAGTTCTTGGCGTGGGCGGGGAGCTCGTCGAGTCCATGTGCGACGGCGTCCTCCGAGAACGCACCCATTGAGCCGTGGATGATGTCGAGGGGATCGCATCCGACCGCCGCGGCGATCGCATCCGCAACGTCCCAAGAAGGCTCTACGGTGAGGCGTTGGCGGCGCTGCGGCGGGATCGTGTTCAGTCCGCACCATCTACTGATCGCGGCGGGCGGTTCGCCCACGTGGGCTGCGATCCGGTGCAGAAATGCGGGGAAGTACTCGCCTGGAACGATCAGGGCGTCGAAGCCAAACCGGCGAATCCGATTGGTGTCGATCGGTGCTGCCGTTCTGCGGGGACTCAACCTCAGGCCCAGCTCTTCTTGAACGAGAAGCGGCCAACGTCCCACAGGTCGAGTCGCTGTGCGCGTGAGCGTTCGACGCGGATCTCGATCTGTAGCCCGTCGAGAACCTTCCGGGTGATGCGCTGTCCCGTTAGCCGTGCAGCAGCGTTCGCAGCCTTCGACACAAGCGTCGAAAGATGGTTTGCGTACCCCAGCGTCGAGACCCAGAGGTACTCCTCGAACTCCTCACTAAGCACGGTGTCGCCGGTCGCATGCCCTTGAAGTCGAAGCCGCCCCTCGATCTTGCGAAGGAACCGCCGCCACTCTCGCGCTTCGCTCTCGTTCGCGTGCCCGAACGGCTGGAGCTCGATCATCTCCCACCGCGCTTCTGACTGAACGCGCGCCGCCTCACGTGCGCCCGTCTTCTGGTCCGCGAGCTGCTCCCGCATATTGTGCCCACTCAGGACGACGCGGATCCCAAGGTTCTGGAGTGACCGCAGCCCGTCGTGGACGTACTTCCCGGTTTGGCCGTCGAAGTTGATGAACTGGATCTCGTCGATGAACACCCATCGGATGCCGTGACGCTCGACTGCTCGCTCGAACGACGTCCTCGGGTCTTTGTCCCAAGGCGCACCAACTTGCTCGCAGAGCGCCGCGAACAGTTGCCGCTCTTGCACCTTCTTAAGCAGCGAGAAAAAGACGACATCGCGGCGCCGGGCCGAGAACAGCGCGCCCGTCGGCTGGTCGATGGTCACTCGTCGCGCATCCCAGGCGGACTCGCACATCGCTCCAGCTGCGAGTTGCCTAAGGAGCTTTGACTTCCCCGTGCCAGGCGGACCAGTGATCAGTGTCACGGGGAGCGGATGACCGCTCCTCGTACCTGCCGGCGGCGGTGACGGGATGGCGTGGAACTGCATCTCGGCGTCCGCGAGCTGCTGCGTTCGAATGTAGGGCCAGAAGTGATGCCACTGCTCGGTTTCGAGCCGGAACGCCCTCCGCTGATCGGGGTCTGCAGCTTCTCGGGTTCGCGTTGGATCAATTAAGTGAGCACCGCTGACCTCGGTCACGAAGTGACGGTCCTCGGGCGGCATCATCGCCCAGCTCTGGTCCGGGTAGGGGTCTTCGTCGAACAACCGGAGGACGTCAGGCGGCAGGACGGTCGGCGTCGTGATTGTCATGCCAGTCGCCCGAAGAGGTCATCAAGGTCATCGTCGGAGGTGTCGTTGTCCAACTCGGCGTCGGCATGGCTGAGGAGTTCCTCGAGGTCGTAGTCCATGTCTGCCGGGATCACCGTCCCGGAGTCGAGCGCGCGCAGCCGCTCGTAGGCGATTGCGTTCATCTCGTCGGTCCGCGACAGCTCCGACCGGCTGCCACGAATCAGAGCATCATCAGCGCGCCACTGAGTGAGCAGCTGCAGCATCCGATCCTGGAACTCCGCCCGCCGCAACGTGAGATCGCCGACCTGCCCGCCGAGAACGGTCAGAGAGTGGTCCGAGAACTGGGGCGTGTCTTCGGTGCGTAGCACCCAGGGCACTTCCCAGGCGGTGCCCTCGGGGTCAAAGCAGTACACCTGCCGCAGGTCGGATGGGTTGTAGTGGAACGTCCAGTAGCCGTCGCGCGAGACACCTGGGGTGCGCAGCAGCGTCTCGATGATGGGGGCGTTGAACAGCTCGTAGCGACGGGTGATGCCGTACTTCCGGAGCTTGGCTCGGAAGATCGGAAGGAATCGGATCCACTCGTTTTCCCACTTCGGCATCTCGACGAACCCGGTCTCGCCGACGAGTTCCGCCCATCGCTGGTAGGGACTGATGCGCCGTCCGAGTTCAACGCGGAGGCCCCGGTGCTCGCGGAAGTTGTAGAGGTCGGTCCATTGCTGGTCGCGTTCCCAGAGCTGGTCCCAGGTGAGGAGAGCTTCGGTGTGGATGCCGCGTTCGTCGATGGATCCGCCGACGTAGCCGGAGCAGAGTTCCTCGAACTCGGTTTTGTAGCTGAGGAAGCTGCGCTCGATGAAGGCTTTGGCGCGCGGGTCGCGGACGCGAGCGAACTCGACCTCGCATCCCAGGCGGGCGAGTTGGCTGACGTGGAAGTTGGAGAGGAAGTCTTTCCCGTTGTCGGTGATCAGGCGGCGAGGCGGGATCGGCCATCGAGTGAGAGCGCGCGGCATCCCGACGAATGGACGCGGGTACACGCGGCCATCGACGGTGACAGTTTCGCGGTCGTCGACCATCGACGCGAACGCGTCGGCAAGGGCGAGGACGACACCAACGCCGGATGAGTGCTCGCTGATGGAGCGGCCGACGATCATGCGGGTGGCGGAGTCGATGATCTTCACCAGCGTGACGCGGTAGGTGCGGGTCCTTCCGGTGCGGTCTTTCGGGTCCCAGAGCATTACGTTCGAGGTGGTGGCGTCGATCTGCCAGAGCGACCCGGGGCGTTCCAGGTGGCGCGGGGCGAAGGACTGCTTGGGTGCTTGTTCGGTGCCGTGCTTCGTCTTCGACTTGCTCTTCAGGTGCGGCATCCGCTTGTGCACTCGCTCGACGAGGCGGTAGAACGTCCGCTCCGACGGCGGCTTCGTGATGTCGGGAGCGGTACCGAGGAGCCACAGCCGGAACTCGAGGTACTGCGTCTGCGTGTGCAGGGCCGGATCGAACACGCGGTCGAGCAGGAACTCCTCCACCAGGACGGGGATGTCAGCGTCGCGGTTCTTCCGACGTTCCCGCGTGTAGCGACCGTCGACCGTGGCTGTGGGGCCAGCCGCTTCTCGCTTGATCGCGCGGCTGACGCGCTTGCGAGCCGTCTCGTAGGAAATCTCGTCGTGCTCCGCGATACGTCTCGCGATCGCAGCGACACGCTTGCGTTCGTTGTGGATGACGTTCGGGTCGACGTCTCGGGAGGGCTTCTCTTCGTCCCTTTGCCAGGGGGCGATGCCGGTGTCGATGTAGCGAATGAGCGCGCGGTGGTCGTCGCGCTTGCCGATCGCGTGCTCACTGAGCCGGTCGTCGAGGTCGTGCAGGAGCATCGACGCCGGCGGCGGGTTCTCCGGGCTGGCGATCGCCTTGACGACCGCGCGGAGCGGTCGAGGTGTCACGGGTCGGTTCGCGGCGTCGACGAACTGCACCCACCCGTCAGCCCATGACTGCACGAACACCTGTTCGCCGTCGAACACCACCGGCATACCGACGCGCAGCTTCGCGACCCACTCTGAGTCCTTCGTCACGGATTCACCGCCCACACGATCGATGTCGGCCGGAACGGCAACCGCATGTCGGTGCGAAGGTCTCGGCGCCAGAGCATCCTGCGGATCAGCATCATCGCGAACCCGGGCTCGTAGCCTCGTGCGGCGATGCGGGTCACGAGTTCGACGACGGGCATGGGCCGCGAAGATAGCTCGGTCGCGATCGGTGCCCAGCGCCGGTAGGACGGTTCGGGGACGCGCGCTTCGGTGAAGTTCTCGAGGTTCGCCTGCATCAGTCGCGGCATCCCGGTCCAGACCTCATAGCCGATACCTGCCTCGGCAAGAACGTCCCGAATCAGGGCCGCCCGAGCCCGCCACTTCCGTTTCGCCGCCTGCTCCGGGTTCTTCACATCCACGACCAGCGGCGGCAGCCCGTCCCCAAGAAGGACCAGGTCCGGCGTGTGGAGCTTGCACGGCGCTCCTCGCTCGAACGCCAACGTGAACGGCTGACCGCCGATGTAACGCACCGCCGGGTGGAAGTCGGCGAGGGTGATGAAGTCCCGTTCCAGATGCGACTCGGCGCCGACGAGCGATCCGGTCGTGTGGGTCCAGACGGCTACAGGCTTGTGATCCTGCGTTAGCCGGCGAGAGAACTCCCGCATCGGATGAGCGGAACCCAGCGACTCCGCAGACAGATCAGCCACCTGCACATTTCGGACAGTGCGCCCGTCCGTCGAGTACCCGACAATGACGCCGGCGGAAGGCCTCGCGGGCTTCAGACGGTACGTCGACCACGGCCGGTGAAATCTCATCCGAAGCCCCTGTACCAAACTGCCGACGCGGCCTGTCGTATGGCTGGGGCTGGCCGCCCACGAGTTCAATACCGCCATGGGATCAACGTCCCACTCATCGACGCGCGTCCGGCCGCGATAAGCGAGGCGTTCGCTGTCACGGAGCAGTGCGATCCCGAGGTCCCCCGCCCAAGCTGGAGGGGAGTTAGGGATTCGCATATGCGCCGGCTGGCTGGCGCGGTCCGGCCCCTTGGGCGGAGCAGTGAGCTCGGGCGCGCTCATGCGATGGCGTCCCCGAGGCGGGCCACCCTCGCTGAACGGCCGCCGCGATCGCGACGATCCCGCCAGCACGGATTCACGTGCGCGATGGACAACGGAGTGCTCATGGCGGCACACTATTGTGAATCTCGTTAGAAAAACAACCAAGCAGGAGGTTCAGCGGCTGTGCGACGTCTCCTGGTCCTTCGCTGCCCGGACCCATTTCCCGACCGCCACGTTGCTCACGCCAAGCGCTTCCCCGATGGCGTCCAACGTGAGACCTTCCTCGTACGCTTCCAGCGCCAGCCGGACGCGCTCCTCAGTGGTCTCACGGAGAACGCGCTCCGCGGTTCGCATCGCGTCAAGCAGGGCGTCGGCCCTCGCCTGATCCTTCACAACCTTCGGGGGACGGCCGATCCGGCGACCCGGGGTCGATGTGCTCACGGTTTCGCTCCAACGTTCAGTTTGAGCGTCGGAACGGCGGTTGCGCGCCCCGCGGGCACGTGGGAAGATCCGACGCGAATCTCGCTCGGATCAGGCTGGGAGTCTCGAGTTGTGGCGGGCACTACACGCGGTTTGGCCGTCGCGTGCCGAGGGGTCAATGAGGACCCCTGCAAGTCGTGCCTACAAGCCATGGTAGCTCCAGAGTCCCGTCGCCTTCCCGCCCTGGCTTGGCGCCAGGCGAGTGGCCCCATTCTCCCTCGTTTACGAGCCGAAACGACGGATAGAGGGGTGTGACTGAGATGAACGAGCTCGAGTCGTCCTTCGCCTCGCTTGCCGGCGTCCTCGATCACGGTCGCGACTTCGGCCTGGGCAACCAGCGCCCGGACGGCTCCCGATCACGTGGCAGTTCACCGGGGACATTGCCCAGGCCGTTTTTACGAGGACGGCGTGCCGGGCACCGGCGTGAGGTGACGAGAGGGACGGGCGACCGACTTGGGCTTCTTGACCAACGCCTGCCGCGCGCTCCGAGGTACGATGCCGATTCACGCCCATCGATTGGCTCGGCCTCGGCCTCGGCAAGCATGTCGTTCCATAACAACTCGAAGCCGCGAGCTGGCGGTAGGAGTACCTCGACGGCACACGACTGCACCGCTTCGAGCCCCACCATCAGCTACAACGAGCCATGCCTGCAGGGGGCATCGATGACGGATTCAGGACTCGACCGAGAAGAAACGACGCGTTGACGTCGCAGCTACCGATCGCTCGCGCACGCGCTCGTGTTGCTCCCGCCGCCTAAACGGGCGAAGACGTGCCGGACAGCGTCCGGGAGATCGCCGCGCTGGACTTCGCCGGCGACGACGCGACCCGAGAGACATTCACCGATTAGGACTCCTCAACTTGGTGACAAGACTTCAGATCGCCCGAGCACGCGCTCAGATTGCACTTGCGCACCTCGATGGCGCTCCCGTGTCTGAAGCGATCCGAAAGGTCGCTGCCGTCGCATTCGCTGACGCGCAGGACGCGGTCACGGCAGCGAGCAGTGCCGACGGAGCGCCTGGAGTACAGTCGCACGCCTTCGCAAACGCTGTTGGCGTGCATGCGTCCGGGTACGACTTCGGACCACACCACGACTCCTTCCGTCTGACCACGAACGACAGACCACCCACCCCGGCGCAAGAGCGGGTGTTGATGAACGCCCACGGCCGTGAGAAGTACGAGGAAGCGGCGCGGCGGGTCGCACGGGGAGAGCTCGACGTGATCATTCGACGGAGTCGCTCGAATGGTCTGAGTGCCGCGCTGACCGTCGACGAAGCCGCCGGCTGGATCAGGAAGGGTGCAGGTCGTGTTCTTCACGACATCCATCAGGGTGATCTCCTCGCGTTCGTCTGCGACGGCGAGCTCCGTCTCCCGGCATGGCAGTTCACCGCGGACCCTGACATGCCGACCCTTCGCCACCTCTCGCGGCTGATTCCGCACTTCGAGTCCGACCAGCACCCCGCGACGATCCTCGGCTTGATGACCACACCCCACGACGACACGCTCGTCAACGGCGCGGCCGTCACTTCCACCGTATGGCTGCTCGCCGACGGCAATCCGCAGAAGCTGATCGACATGCTCGACTCATTCCTCATGGCGTGAACGCATCGTCAGCTGGAGGTCCCGAGGTTTGAGCTCTCCGACCACGCAACCGGGGGCCGGCTCATCCAGGCAACTTCGGCGACGTCAGCGCGACGAAGCTTCCGGAGATTTCGACCGTGCGCTGTCACTTCCTGACTCTGCCTTTGGCGCCAACGGTCTCCTGGTCAGCGAGTCCGCGGCACAGGAGCCGGGATCCCTTTGTGCCGTCTGAAGGCCGCCGGAACGGCCACATCACCTGCTCGATCGTCCCGCTTAGGGGACCGTCACCGGGACCCTTCCGGACCACCCATCCAGACAGCGTGTCCGCGCACCCCTTCAAAAAAGTCCGTCGTTGCTGCCGAACGTCCGATTGACCACCGGCTATCGGGACGGGTTCGAGCGCCTGTTCAGGGCATGCGTCCGGTGCGGAGCGCGTGCTCGACGTCCGGGCGGTCGTTTGCCCGCGCGGCGGCTGCTGCCGCCTCGATGTCGTACTGGGCCCGGTGGAACGCGACCTCCCATGAGCCGGTCGCGTCGTCGACCACGGCGTACCGAGCGTGCGGTGTTCCGGCCTCGATGACGTGCGGGTAGGGCTGGTCATCGTCGTAAGCGGGCCAGCCCACGCTTCCCGGATTCACGATGAGGGTCCCGTTCGTCAAGCGCATCGATCGCTGCAGATGGGCGTGCCCACAGAGCAGGAGCTGCTCGTCGGGGAGGGTGCCCAGCCGGTGGGTGACTTCGTCCTCGGTCGCTGGGCGGACACCGCTGGGCGTGACCGTTTCCAGGAGGTAGGTCAGGTCGTCATCTGGTGCTCCGTGGAACGCGAGCACGCCCTGCGCCGGCCGGGCGATGGCCGGCAGTGACGCCAACCATGCTCGCTGCTCGTCGTCGATCTCGTCGTCGGCGAGTCCGTCGGAGAGCCCCATCTGGTCGCGAGGGGACTCGAGGAGTTGCCGTTCGTGGTTGCCTCGTACGGTCACCGCGGGGGTGTGCATGAGGAGCGCGGCGGTCTCCGCGGGTCGGACACCGCCCGACAGCAGGTCGCCCAGGTTCACGAGATGGTCGATCTTCGATCGGCGGATCTCGTCCAGAACCGCTCGCAGAGCGAAGACGTTGCCATGGACATCCGAGATCACAGCGATACGCACCAGCCGACGCTAACAGCGTCGTGCGTGACACTGCACCGTCCCGGTGAGGGATCGGCTAGCGGTCGATCCGCGCGAGCCAGTCGCGGATCAGGGCGGCGGTGATCCCGGGTTGCTCGAGGTGCACGTTGTGTCCAGCACCGTCGAGGACGACGAAGCTCCCTCGCGGATAGTGGTCCCGGAGTACGAGCCCGTCCTCGTAACCGACGACGTCGTCCTGCCGGCCGAACAGGTGCAGGGCCGGAGCGGTGAACGGTTCCGGGTGGAGCTCCTCCGGCACGGCATCGAGTGCGTAGTCGGCGGCGATGCGGTTCATCACCGCAGTGTCGGCGCCACGGAGACCGGGCAGCACGTACCGCTCGAACGCGGTGAACGCGGCGGCGTCCTGGATGACGCTGACCTCCTCGAAGGCTTCTCGCGCGTCGCCGGCGGCTTCGAGGGCGGACGGTTCGGTGTGCAGCACGGTGCGTTCGGGGACGGCGCGGTCGGCGTGTGCCGGGTGCACGACACCCGCCAGGGTCGCGACGCCGAGGACGTGGTCTCGGCGTTCGTGGGCGACGTGTCGGGCGATCATGCCGCCGAAGGAGTTCCCGATGACGGCGAAGGGCTCGTCACCGAGGTGGTCGTCGATCTCGGCGAGTACCTCGTCGGCCACCTCGACCGCGCTCGTCGCGGTCGAGGTCCCCGCGGCGGCTTCAGCCCATGGCAGGTCGAGGAACAGCATCCGCCACGGCAGATCCTGCACCGCGTCCACCAGCGGCAGCATGATTCGGTGGTCCACCCCAAAGCCGTGAAGGGCAACAAGCGGACGACCAGAACCAAGAACTCGCGCGATCACCCAGCAAGCCTATGAGCAGCCCGTGCCGATAGCCGATCGGCTATCGGTCATTCGTGCCTTGCCAGTGAAGGCAGTTGAAGCCTCGCTACATCCGACGCGTCCGTGCGGCGAGTCGGAGTGCCTGGACGGAACGTCGGTGCTGTTCCGTGCGGTGGCGGCCGTTGGCGGGAGAGGGGTGTGGTGCCGCGATGACGGGGACGAGTCGGGCGTGCTCGTCCAGGGTGAAATGTCGCATGACTCCGTCGAGAGCGATGCTCCCGTACGTGACGATCGCCTCGACGGAGGGGAGTGCCCTGAGGAGAACGCCGAGGGCATGTCGTCCCTCGTCGATGTCTGCAGGTCGTCCACGGCCGGGGAGTTCCCACGGGATGAGGTTCCAGCGGAGGTACTCGTTGCGTGCAAGTCCGGACTCGATGCGGGCTTCGCGGAACGCGGCCGCGGTCGGCCCCGGGTTGTCCTCGCTGCAGACCGCCGAGTGCGCTGCGGCAATGGTCTGCGGGCCGGGCGACTGCATGAGGACCAGCACTCGGCTAGCCGTGCCGCCGGATCGTGGGTCGAAGCTCGGGACGAACCGTCGCGAGCCGTCGGGTGCGGTGCGCCATGCCTCCGCGAGGACGTTCAGCGATCGGAGGTCCGCGACCTCATCCGCGAGTTCGTCAGGGGTGCTCATGCCGGCTGTGGTGGTGCGAGGAGTGTGCCGCGGATGACGGAGCCGTGGAAGGTGCGGACGGCGACGATCAGCCATGCGGTGGCGAGGCCGGCGTAGTAGACGACTGCGAGGACGGCGATGACGGTGAGTCCGGAGTGCAGGGTCAGGCCGTTCAGCCCGGTGACGCAGGTGCCGACGGGGAACGTGAAGGACCACCAGGTCAGGCTGAATGGCAGGTGTTCGCGGGCGGTGCGGATGGTGATGGTGAGGGCGATGACGGTCCACAGCAGCGCGAATCCGAGCATCGCGAACCCGTACACCAGTGCCACGACGAGGAGTGCGTGGGCGGTGGAGGCGTCGACGACGGTGGGGGCGTTCGATGCGAGGAGGTTCACCGCGGTGATCGACTGTCCGACCGGGCCGAGGACGATCCACAGGGTCGGCACCATGCCGGCGGCACCGACCTTGTGCTGCGCCAGTCGGTTCCAGATGAGCGTGATCACGACCAGGGACGTGATGAGGCTGAGGCCGAAGAAGCCGTAGCAGGACCACAGCAGTGTCTCCCGCGCCTGCCCGGCGGGGGCGTACGGCAGGAGGAGCGCACCGGTGGAGGCGGACACCATCGGCGGGACGATCGGCATCAGCCAACCCCCGAATGCCGAGTCGGGCGTGTTCTCGTGGCGGGTGAACGCCAGGTACGGCACCAGGACCGCTGTGAGGAGCCCGCCGACGGTACCGATGCTCCAGAGGACCCAGTCGACGGTGACGGCGGCGGGGAGGCCGATCCAGTCCTTGCCGAGGAGGATCGTGCCGGCGCCGACGGTGAGGAACGCCATCGGCGGTGCCCCGTAGAAGTGCGAGATCACCGGGTTGAGGTGGTGCTTCGCTGCGGTGCTCCGGTAGCGGACCCAGTGCAGGGCCGTCGCGATGGTGAGGGCGACGAGCAGGACCGCCGCGATCGCCCACACGATCGTCGCCGCCGTGCGCAGGCCGGGGAACTGCAGCGGCAGCGACGCGGCAGCGACGGCGACGATCCCGGTGCCCATGATCGATGCGAACCAGTTCGGGGTCAGGTTCGACACGATCAGACCAGGCCGCTCCAGCTCCCGGAACAGCCGCCGGTCGCGCGCATCGTGCTCGGACGTCGCGGGTGCGTGGGCGAGGTGAGCGGACATGCGCCCATCGTGCGCGCGTTCCCGTGGTTCGGGAACGGCGGACTCGTTGGCAGGGCACAATGGTTGCTTGTGGCACTGCGGCGGTTGACGGACCGGACTCTGGACCTCGACACCCTCGAGGTCCTCGTCCGCGTCGCTGAGACTGGTTCGTTGACCCGTGCGGCCGAGGTGTTGAGGGTGACGCAGCAGGCGGTGTCTGCGCGCTTGCGTGCTGCGGAGCAGGCGACCGGTCAGCCGCTGGCGCACCGGACGGCGTCCGGGACCGCGCTGACCGACGCCGGCCGGGTGGTGCTCGGTCTGGCCGTCCCGGTGTTGGAGGCCTCCCGGCGGCTCGAAGCAGGAGTCGCCGCGCTGCGGGAACCGGCGGGATCGCTCGTGGTCGCAGCGTCGCAGACGATCGCCGAACTCCTGCTGCCTGGATGGTTGCTCGCCCACCGGGCCGTGACACCCGCGGCCTCGGTGCGCTTGATCGCCGGGAACTCCGCCGCTGTGACCGACCTCGTTCGCTCCGGCGCTGCCGACGTCGGGTTCACGGAGACCCCTGCTGCGCCAGCTGACCTCTCGTCGCTGGTGGTCGACGAGGACGAACTGGTGGTCGTCGTGGCTCCGCATCATCCGTGGGCAAGCGCTTCGGTCATCACCGCGGATGAGCTCGCGGAGACGCCGCTGCTGCTCCGTGAGGAAGGGTCCGGCACCCGCGCCACGGTCGAGGCGTGGCTCGACGACGCGGGCCTGACCCTGGACCCGCCGGCTGCAGTGCTGGAAACGACCGGCATCATCCGCGCCAACGCTCGAGCGGGCATCGCGCCCGCGGTGATGAGTCTCCGCACCGTCGACACAGACCTCGCCGACGGCGCCCTCGTCCGGGTGCTACTGCTCGGCCCGCCACTGATCCGGCCGCTGCGCGCAATCTGGTCAGGCCACCCGGGGCCTGCTGTGACGGCGTTCCTGGACACCGCTCGCAGCTCGAGTACCGGTGGTCAAATCAGTCCGTAGCGCAGCTCCGGGTAACGCTCGGCGGCAGAGCACCCACCATCGCAGAGCCGGTCCGTTCCGGGACGCGGTAGGACACGGAGCGAACCTCCAAACCGACACCAGACGAGCAGACAACGCCGGGGTAGTGGTGCAGCTTTCCGAACGTCCGGTGGCCGATCGGTGTACGGACGCGCGAGCGTAACGAGACCTACTTCATGAATCGTCATCGCGCTCCGCGCGAAGTGCGCGTCGGCCGGCGATCCGCTGGACAAGCTTCCTGAAGAAGACGAGCTCGAGTGCCACCGTGATGGCCAGGCTGAAGAGAGCGAACGCGATGCGCGGTGCGTTGAAGCCGCCACTGAGCACGATGATCGGGAGACCGATCATCAGAGCGGCACCCGCGATGACGTTCCACCACGACTCGAGAAGTCCCGCAGGCATACGATTCGTCGATTTCGGATCGTCTGAAGGATCGGTGCGATCCCACCACGATGTCATGCTTCGACGCTACCCGGCGCCCGGCGCCCGGCGCCCGACGACCGCGACAGGGCTCAACCTCGTCCTGCCGGGCGTCGACCGTTTCGTTGGCCGATTCGTCACCGAGACGCCAGCGAGCGTTAGGGGCGGCCGGCGGACGTGTGAGGCGTTCTGCATCCCGCGAGGGCGAGCAGGGTCAGCGCGCTCCGAGTTCGACTGCGCTGACGTTGACCTCGAGTGGGACAATGTCCGACTGCACCCAGATTTCGTACACGTCGAATCGTTGCTCGCCAATCCTCAAGCCACCAAGTCCCCGGAGCCATCTCCCTCCCGGGGCATGTCGGCGCTTCCTGCACGGCGCCCCTGAGCATCTCCGTCCGCTCCTCTTCCCAACGGAGACATGCGTCGGCGGCTGCCGCTATGGTTCGGTCATGTCCTTCGCTGAACGCATGGGGTACACCTCGCCGCGGACTCTGACGCAGACGGACACGCTCGACATCGAGACGCGAACCGAGCTGTGGAACGTCATCTTTCTCGCGCGCGGTATGACGCGGCGGGACGACGTCGGCTACGACGTGGAGACGGCGATCAACGCCGCTCTATGGGCGTGGTACTTCAAACGCCCACGCGATGAGCAGCCGCGAGACGACGTTGTCTGGGACCGCGTCAAGTTGGTCATCCTCGACGGGGATTGGTTCGAAGCGTTGAACTGCATCGAGGAGTACGGCAAGTACCTGCACCGATTCTCGAATCAGTACACCTACCAAGTCCCTGATGTGTTCGACGGGCTCCTCAACGCCACCCTCGAGCAGTACCTCGTGGGGTACCGGCTGATCGGACAAGAACTTGTCCCGCTCGGTGACGACGTATCCGCCGCCGCGGTAACCGACGCGTTGGACGTCACGGCACAGCTCACGGGCGCCCGGCACCATCTCGTCCGAGCAACGGAGCTGCTCTCCGACCGGCAGAAGCCCGATTACCCGAACACCATTAAGGAAGCCATCTCCGCAGTCGAGTCCGTCGTGGCAACGGTCACCGGGGAGAACACGCTCGGGTCCGGATTGAAGAAACTCAAGGCCGAAGGCACCGAACTGCACCCCGCGCTCGAGAGTGCCTGGTCGAAGATGTACGGGTGGACCTCGGATGCGCAGGGCATCCGTCACGCGGCGATTGACGAAGCAGACGCCGACCAGACCCTTGCCAAGTACATGCTCGTGGCGTGCTCGGCGTTCGTGTCCTACGTCGTCGAGAGCGGCAGCAAGAGTTCGCTCATCTGAAGCGTTACGCCGCCTACGACTGGGTGCATACGCTCAAGGGACTGTTCGTTGACCACGAGGAAGCCGTCCGATGACCGGTTCGCCAGCGAGCCACGAGATGCCTGCGGGGGCTTCGGACTCCTACGGCCCTGCTCTGGAGTGAGCCCTGTCTCACATAGGTGGTCCGCGGGCTATCTCAGTTCACGCATGCTGTACGTACGCCTCCCGGCGCACGAGGGCTGAGCCCTGCACTAGTCCAAGGCTGTCCGCGCTGCCAAACACCCTGTCCAACTCCGTATTTCAGGACACGCTACGTGGCAGTAGGACAAGTTAGCTGGCGGACGACAACACGACTGCCTACTGCGGCATGTCCACGAACCTCGAGAACATCCCGTGGAACGCCACAGTGATGGTGTCCGTCGGCCCGTTGCGGTGCTTCGCCACGATGAGGTCCGCCTCACCCTGACGCGGGTTGTCCTTCTCGTAGGCGGACTCACGGTGCAGCAGGATGACCATGTCGGCGTCCTGCTCGATCGACCCGGACTCACGCAGGTCGGAGATCTGGGGCTTCTTGTCCGCACGCTGCTCGGGACCACGGTTCAGCTGCGACAGCGCGACGACCGGCACCTGGAGCTCCTTCGCCATCAGCTTCAGCGCACGCGAGAACTCGGAGACCTCTTGCTGGCGGCTCTCGACCTTCTTGCCGGAGGTCATGAGCTGCAGGTAGTCGATGACGACCATGCGGAGGTTGTGCTGCTGCTTGAGGCGACGGCACTTCGCTCGGATCTCGACGAGGGTCATGTTGGGAGAGTCGTCGATGAAGAACGGGGCGTCGTTGATGCGGCCGCGGGTCTGCGCGATCGTCGTCCAGTCGCGGGAGTCGACGGTGCCCTTGCGCATGTTCTGCAGCGGCACGCTCGACTCGGCGGAGAGCAGACGCATCGCGATCTCGGCACGGCCCATCTCGAGGGAGAAGAACGCGGCGGTCTCGTTGTGCTTGATCGCGGCCGCGCGGCAGAGGTCGAGCGCGAGCGTCGACTTCCCGAGGGCCGGGCGGGCGGCGATGATGATGAGCTGCCCGGGGTGGAAGCCGTTGGTGAGGCCGTCGAGCTGCGCGAAGCCGGTCGGGACACCGGTCATCTGCCCGTCACGACCCTTGGCGGCCTCGATCTCGTCGAGCGCGGCGGAGATGGCGTCGGTCAGGGGGACGTAGTCCTCGGTCTGCACACCGCCGGCGACGTTGTACACCTCGGCCTGGGCGCTGTTGACGAGGTCGGTGACCTCACCCTCGGACGCGTAGCCCATCTGCACGATGCGGGTACCGGCGTCGACGAGGCGACGGAGCACGGCCTTCTCGGCCACGATCGCGGCGTAGTAGCCGGCATTCGCGGCGGTGGGCACCATGCTCGTGACGCTGTGCAGGTACTCGGCGCCACCGGCACGGGACAGCAGACCGGTCTTCGTCAGTTCGTCGGTGACCGCGATGACGTCGGTCGGTTCACCGTGCGAGTAGAGCGAGAGGATCGCGTCGAAGATGACCTCGTGCTTCGGGATGTAGAAGTCGACCCCGCGAGCGGTCTCGATGACGTCGGCGACGGCGTCCTTCGACAGGAGCATGCCGCCGATGGTCGACTGTTCGGCGAGCATGTCGTGCGGGGGAGTCCGCTCTGCGCCACCACGCTCCGCGTAGTCCTGCGGTGCGGGCTCGAGATGCGCGATCGACACACTTGCTCCTCTTGGTTGGCGGCGGACACGGACGAACCGACCGACCGTCGTGGCGGGCGGCGCGGACGAACCGACCGCCCCTGTTCTACCCCGGGCGACCGACATCGCCGAGTCGCTGGGCCAAGCTACGGGGACAGAGTTATCCCCAGCAAACGGCCCTGTGGATAACTCTGTGGAGAGCTTGCGGAACACGCCGGGGTGCTGTGTGGACAACTGTGGAGAGGCATGTGGACAACCGGCATGGGGAACAGACTTTCGACCATTTGACCTGGGGTTTCCCGTTCCACACCATGTGTGGAGAAGCGGGGTTCAAGTGCGCATTGAAGGTTGCGATTTCGATCGTTTCGGCTGTGTAAAAACGGTTGACAAACGGGAACCGGAGGAGAACGTTCCCAACCGGTTCCCAGCAAGCGCGACCCCGTCTGTGAGGTAACCGGTCAGCGCGGGACGACCCGCGCCTCCCGGCCTGGCGCAGCCCACCGGAACGGCGGAACCAGCCCACCGAAACGGCGGAAGCAGCCCACCGAAGCGGCGGAAGCAGCCCACCGCGGCGGGGACAGCCCGCGGACATGACAACGGGCGGGCCTCCCGGAGGAGACCCGCCCGTCGTGAGCGGAAGACCGCAGCCAGCGTTACTTGGCGGCGACGACCTGGAGCGAGATCACGGCAGTGATGTCCTCGCGCAGACGCACGGTGGCCTCGTGGTCACCGACGGTCTTGATGGTCGCGGGGACCTCGACCTTGCGCTTGTCGAGCGAGCCGACGCCCTGCGCCTGGACGGCGTCAGCGACGTCGCCCGGACGGACGGAGCCGAACAGACGACCGTCCTTGCCGGCCTTGACGGTCAGCTTGATGGTCGCGTTCTCGAGCTTCATCTTGAGGTCCTGGGCCTCTTCGATGGTGGCGAGCTCGCGCGCGGTACGCGCGGCCCGGATCGACTCGACCTGCTTCTCGCCGCCCTTGGACCACGCGACAGCGAAGCCCTGGGGGATGAGGTAGTTGCGGGCGTAGCCGTTCTTGACGTCGACGACGTCACCGGCGGAACCGAGGCCGGAGACCTCGTGGGTGAGGATGAGCTTCGACATGTGTCGACCTCCGATCAGCGGCCGGAGCCGGCGTAGGGGAGGAGCGCCATCTCACGGGCGTTCTTCACGGCACGGGCGATGAGGCGCTGCTCCTGGACGGAGACGCCGGTGATGCGACGGGCGCGGATCTTGCCACGCTCCGAGATGAACTTGCGAAGGGTCGCGACGTCCTTGTAGTCGATGACGCCGACCTTGATCGACTTCGCGGGAGCGGCGTTCTTGCCGCCCTTACCGCGAGGCTTCCGGCGGTCGCCGGTGCTCTTTCCAGCCATTGTTTGTCCTTAAGAAGTGGAAGTTGTGTCCGTTGAACCGCGGAGGATCAGAACGGGGTCTCGTCGTCGTACGTGCCGCCCGGGGTGCTCCACACGTCGTTCGACTGTGCGTTGCCGCCCTGCTGGCCGCCCTGGGGGGACCAGGGCGCGTCCGACTGACCGCCACCGTTGTTCCAGCCGCCGCCGTTGCCGCCGTTGCCCGCCGGGGCGTTGCCGCCGCCGACCTGGCCACGACCGCCGCCGGAGCCACCCGCAGCACGGGTGATCTGCGCGGTCGCGTAGCGGAGCGAGGGGCCGATCTCGTCGACCTCGAGCTCGATGCTCGTGCGCTGCTGGCCTTCACGGTCCTGGTACGAGCGCTGACGGAGGCGACCCTGCGCGATGACGCGCGAGCCCTTCGTCAGCGAGCCCGCCACGTGCTCGGCGAACTCGCGCCAGACACTCGCACGGAGGAACAGCGCGTCGCCGTCCTTCCACTCGTTCGCCTGACGGTCGAACGTGCGAGGAGTCGACGCGATGGTGAAGTTCGCCACGGCGAGCCCGTTCTGCGTGTAGCGCAGCTCCGGGTCCGCGGTGAGGTTGCCCACCACCGTGATGACGGTTTCGCCGGCCACGGGTTACTCGGCGCTCGCGGTCGCGTTGGCGGCCTTGCGGGCCGCGCGGGCCTCGTCGCGCTGCTTCTGGGCGGCGACCTGCGCGATGCCCTCTTCAGCGCGGAGGACCTTCGTGCGGAGCACGGCCTCGGAGAGACCGAGCTGACGGTCCAGCTCCTTGGCGGCCTCGGGGGTGGACGTGAAGTCCACGACGGCGTAGATGCCCTCGGACTTCTTCGCGATCTCGTAGGCGAGACGACGACGGCCCCAGACGTCCACGTTGTCGACGGTGCCACCGTCGTTGCGGATCACAGCGAGGAACTTGTCCAGGCTGGGAGCGACGGTGCGCTCGTCGATCTCG
Source organism: Curtobacterium sp. LFS084 (assembly GCF_047977705.1). Taxonomy (NCBI): domain Bacteria; kingdom Bacillati; phylum Actinomycetota; class Actinomycetes; order Micrococcales; family Microbacteriaceae; genus Curtobacterium; species Curtobacterium sp. LFS084. The sequence goes on along the minus strand of NZ_JBFPFM010000001.1, from coordinate 171,383 downwards.
GGGTCGAGGATCGCCATCAGTTCGTACTGGTGCATGCGGAACCCACCTCCTCTGGTCTCAGCGGCCCCGAGCAGTTCTCGGGGCAGGAGGGTTGATGCATGTGCCCGGCAGCGCAGAGTGCGTGCGCGGACAACCCGGCAAGCTTAGCGGACGGCCTGGAGGCGCGCCACCGCCTGTGGAGAACCGCTCGCGCCCGTCAGGCGGTCGCGTCGCGGGCGGCCCACCAGTCGCGCAGGCGCGCCTCGGCGTCGTCGGGACCGAGGGGCCCCTCGTCCATCCGCACCTCGAGGAGGAAGCGGTACGCCTCGCCGACGGCACGGCCCGGCGGGATGTCGAGGATGCGCATGATGTCGTCGCCGGAGAGGTCTGGCCGGATCGAGTCGAGCTTCTCCTGCTCGGAGAGTTCCGCGATGCGGTCCTCGAGGTCGTCGTACGCGAAGGCGAGCCGGTCGGCCTTCCGGCGGTTCCGGGTGGTCACGTCGGAGCGCGTCAGCTCGTGCAGCCGCTCGAGCTGGTCGCCCGCGTCCCGGACGTAGCGTCGGACGGCGGAGTCGGTCCAGGCACCCTCGGTGTAGCCGAAGAACCGCAGGTGCAGCTCGATCAGGCGCGACACCGCGGCGATGGTGTCGTTGTCGAACCGCAGCGCACGGAGCCGCTTCTTCGCGAGCTTCGAGCCGACCAGGTCGTGGTGGTGGAAGCTCACGGCGCCGCCGGGCTCGAGCTTGCGGGTCGCCGGCTTCCCGATGTCGTGCAGCAGGGCGGCGAGCCGGAGCACGGTGTCCGGCGCCTCGCCCGCGTGCCGCTCGGCCTCGTACCCGATGGCCTGCTCGAGCACGGTCAGCGAGTGCTCGTAGACGTCCTTGTGGTGGTGGTGCTCGTCGATCTCGAGCCGCATCGCGGGGAGCTCCGGCAGGAACCGCTCGGCCAGACCCGTGTCGACGAGAAGTCGGATGCCGTCGACCGGCGCGTCGGTGCCCAGCAGCTTCACCAGCTCGTCGCGGACACGTTCGGCGGACACGATGTCGATCGACCCGGCCAGGTCCGTCATGGCCGCACGCACCTCGTCCGAGACGGTGAAGCCGAGCTGCGCCGTGAACCGGGCCGCGCGCATCATCCGCAGCGGGTCGTCGCGGAAGGACACCCGCGCGGCCTGCGGCGTGTGCAGCCGCCCGGCGAGCAGGTCCTCGACGCCGCCGTGCACGTCGACGAGTTCCCGGGCGGGCAGGCGGAGCGCCATCGCGTTGACGGTGAAGTCCCGGCGGAGCAGGTCGTCTCCGATGGTGTCACCGAACGCGACCTCGGGCTTGCGGGTCTCGCCGTCGTAGACGTCGCTGCGGTACGTGGTGATCTCGACCTGCTCGCCGGCCACCCGCGCGGCGATGGTGCCGAACTGCCGGCCGACGTCCCAGGTCTTGTTCGCGATCGGCTCGACGATCCGCAGGATGTCGTCCGGGCGGGCGTCGGTGGTGAAGTCGAGGTCGGTGACGGCACGACCGAGGAAGGCGTCGCGGACGGGTCCCCCGACGAGCGCCAGTTCGTGTCCGGCGTCGGCGAAGGCCCGAGCGAGGAGGGCGACGGGCTCGGTGGCGGCGAGTGCGTCGAGTCGCTCGACGGCCTGGGCAACGGACTGCATGACGGTCCTCATCCTCCCAGATCCAGGGCCCGAGTTCTCCACAACGTCCGCGCGCACGGGAGCGTTCATGGTCTGGCCTCATACACTCGTGGACGGCCCGGACCGACCCCGTGGGCCCCTTCGCATGCAGATCTTCCGCACCACGCTCGCCGCCGCCGCGTCGGCCCTCGTCGCGCTCGGCCTCGTCGTCGCGCCCGCCGCGACCGACGGCGCCCACGCCACGACGGTCTCGTCGACCACGACCCGGACGGCGCACCCCGCGGCCGCCGCGGCGGGCAAGACCACCATCTCGATCGCCCCGGCGAACCGTGGGATCGTCCAGCGGGACGAGGAGCTCGAGCTCTCGGTGACGGTCACGAACGACACCGATGCCGACGTCCCCGCCGGCACCGCGGAGCTCGACATCTTCCGCTCCGTGAGCACGCGCGACGTGCTCTCGGACTGGCTCGCCGACACCAGCACGACCGGTTACCTCGGCGCCCCCATGGACTCCGTGGACGTCCCGGCGGTCCCCGCGCACCGTTCGGTCACGCTCGGCTCGGTCAAGATCGTCGCGGGCAACGTCGCGCTCGGCGGGTACTCCTCGTTCGGTGCGCGGCGCATCGCGGCCGAGTACACGGCCGGCGACACCTACGCCGTGGCCCGGTCCGCGATCACCTGGTACCCCGAGTCCGACCAGACCCCGGTCAGCGTCTCGGTGGCGATGCCGATCACCGTCCCGGAGACCAACCAGGGGCTGCTGTCCGCGGGCACCCTGGCGGCCACGACCGCCGTCGACGGCACGCTCACCCAGCAGCTCGACGCCGCCGAGGACCACAACGTCGCGGTCGCCATCGACCCGCGGATCATCGCCTCCATCCGCATCCTCGGCGAGAACGCGCCGTCCTCGGCGATCGCCTGGCTGAGCCGGCTCGAGTCGCTCCGCAACGAGACCTTCGCCCTGCCGTACGCCGACGCCGACGTCACCGGCCTCCGGCAGGCGGGGTCGGACGGGATCCTCGCACCGATCTCCCTCGACCAGGAGATCAAGGAGCAGAACTTCCCCGGGGCGTCCACACCGACCCCGACCCCGACGGCGGACGCCACGAGCCCGACGGCCGACCCGTCCGCGACGAGCACGCCGAGCGACGAGCCCACGGCCGACCCCGGCACCGACGACGGGACACCGGCGACGCTGCCCACGACCGCCTCGCTGCTCGACTTCCCGTACTCGATGGACGGCATCGCGTGGCCGTCCGACGGCACCGTCGCCGCGGCGGACCTGCCGGCACTGGCCAAGGCCGGCTCCACGACCACGATCGTGTCGAGCGGCAACACCTCCGCCGGCGCCGACACGACCATCGCCGCCTCCGAGCGGATCGGCAGCGAGCACGTCCTGGTGTCCGACCAGTCGATGTCCGCCCTCCTCCGGACCGCCGCCACCGCGTCGAACCAGCAGGAGTGGTCGACGGCGATGTCGGAGCTCACCGCGACGCTCGCGACCTCGGCGCGGGCGGGGACGGCCGAGGCACCGATCCTGCTGACCCTCGGGCGCGACTGGCCGACGAACTCCACGCGGCTCAGCCAAGCCCTCGACGCGCTCGAGGACACCGCCTGGGTCGCGCCGGCGGACCTGTCCACGACGGCCTCCGCCACCGCCGGGTCCCTCACGCTCGCGGCCGGGACGAACGGCGACGCCCGCACCGACCAGCTGGACCGCCTGGTCGACGGCGAGCAGGACCTCGCCGGGTTCGCGTCCGCGCTCGACACCCCGACCGACCTGACCGCACCGGCACGGCTCCGACTGCTCGCCCTGGCGTCGAACGCCTGGCGGGACGACGCATCCGGCCTCGCGACCGCGATCGACGCCCAGCTCGCGAACTGGGCGGGGAAGACCGCGCAGATCAGCATCCCGGACTCGAGCAGCCTGACCCTGCTCGGTGACCGGTCGTCGCTCCCGATCTCGATCCGGAACCGCTCCGACTACCCGGTCACGGTGCTGCTGTCCGTGCAGCCGTCGAACTCGGCGTTGCGGATCGTGCGGAACGACATCGAGGTCAAGATCCAGCCAGACTCCTCGACCCGGACCACCGTGCCGGTCCAGTCGGTCGCGAACGGCAAGGTGAACCTGACCCTGTCGCTCACGAGCCCGACCGGCGTGAAGATCGCCACCCCCGCCACGGTCGAGCTCAACGTCCAGGCCCAGTGGGAGACGGTCATCACCGCAGCCGCGGCGGTGGCCCTCGTCGCGATCTTCGGGTTCGGCATCGTCCGGAGCATCCGGAAGCGCCGTCGTCGCCGGAACGGCGACGTGGACGCTGACGACGACGAGGACCCGAACCGTCCGCTCGAGGTCCAGCCGGTGGTCGGTGGCGAGGCCCTGCCGGCCGCGTCGTCGCGAGACGGACGTGCACCGTTCCTCCAGTCCGACACCGCGGTGCGCGACGCACCGTCAGCCGACCCCGAGGAGCCGATCATCAGCACCACCCAGCCCCAGCCCGCGGTCCACGCCGAGCCGGTGGCCGAGCGCAGTCTCGGCCGCGCGAGCGCGATGCTCGCGGCTGGAACCATGCTGTCGCGCGTCCTCGGCTTCGCGAAGACCTTCGTCCTCGCCTTCGCGATCGGCAACACCGGTTCCGACGCGGCGAACGCCTTCGGCATCTCGAACCAGCTGCCGAACAACATCTACGCGCTCATCGCGGGCGGCCTGCTGTCGGCCGTCCTGATCCCGCAGATCGTCCGATCGATGAAGCAGCACACGGACGGCGGGGTGGCCTACGTCAACAAGATCGTGACGCTCGGCGGGTCGGTGTTCGTCGTGATCACGATCGTCGCGACGCTCCTCGCACCGTTCCTCGTGTGGGTCTACAGCCAGCAGGCGTCGGGCGACAGCAAGGGCTTCACGCCCGCGCAGACGGACCTCGCCGTCGCCTTCGCGTTCTGGTGCCTGCCGCAGATCCTCTTCTACGCGATGTACTCGCTCCTCGGCGAGGTCCTGAACGCCAAGCAGGTGTTCGGACCCTTCACCTGGGCGCCGCTCATCAACAACGTCATCGCGATCGCGGGCCTGATCGTCTTCATCGCGCTGTTCGGCGGCCGCGACGTCAACTCCTCGACCGAGGGATGGACGGCCGTCAAGATCGCCGTCCTCGCCGGCAGCGCGTCGCTCGGCGTGTTCGCGCAGGCCGCGTTCCTGCCGTTCTTCTGGCGGCGTGCCGGACTGACCTTCCGACCGGACTTCCGCTGGCGCGGGGTGGGGCTCCGCTCCACCGGGACGGCCGCCGGGTGGCTCTTCGCGATGATCCTCGTGACGCAGCTCGCCGGCATCGTGCAGTCGCGCGTGGCATCGCTCGCCGGTGGTGCCGGCATCGCCACCCTCGGCACGACGTGGCTGCTGTTCATGCTCCCGCACTCGATCATCGCGGTCTCGATCGCGACGGCGTACTTCACGCGCATGAGCCACGACGCCGAGCGCGGCGACCTGGCAGCGGTGCGCCGGAACCTCTCGCTCTCGCTCCGGATCGTCGGGCTGTTCACCGTGTTCGCGAGCGTCGCGCTCATCGTCCTCGCGATGCCGTTCGCCCGGATCTGGGAGAACCGGTTCGACCACACGCAGGCGATGGCCGAGGTCCTGTGGGCCTACATGCCGGGTCTCGTGCTGTTCAGCATGCTCTTCATCATCCAGCGGGTGTTCTGGGCCCTGCACGACCACCGAACGCCGTTCCTGATGCAGTGCGTGCAGTCCGTGCTGTTCGTCATCGGGGCCCTCGCCGTCGCGACCTTCCCGGGCAACGTGATCGGTGTCTCGATCGCGGTGTGCACGACCGTCGCCGGGACCGTGCAGACGATCATCGCGCTCGTGCTCGTCCGGAAGCGCCTGGACGGCATCGAGGGGCCGATCGTGACCCGGTCGCACGTCCAGTTCGTCATCGCCGCCCTCATCGCCGGTGTCGTGGGGCTCGTCGTCGTGAACTTCTTCGGCGGCTTCTCGGCCGACGGGTTCGCGATGTCCGACGTCTCCGGCGCACTCATCACGATCGCCCTCACCGGCGCCGTGATGATGGCCGTGTACTTCGGCGGGCTCGTCGTCGCGAAGAACGGCGAGATCCGCGGCGCGGTCGACATCCTGCGCAAGCGCCTCGGTCGCTGACGTCTTCCCGGGTGGCACGGAATGCCACGCCGGTAGCATTGGTTGACCCGGTCAGACAACTACGGAAGGGCAGCGAGGCATGCGCCAGCTCATCATCATCGGTTCCGGCCCGGCCGGGTTCACCGCCGGCATCTACGCTGCACGCGCGGAGCTCAAGCCCCTGATCGTCGCCTCGAGCGTCGAGACCGGCGGCGAGCTCACGAAGACGACCGAGGTCGAGAACTTCCCGGGCTTCCCCGAGGGGATCCAGGGCCCGGACCTCATGATCAAGATGCAGGAACAGGCCGAGAAGTTCGGCGCCGAGGTCCTGTACGACGACGCCGTGTCGGTCGACCTCACGGGCGACGTGAAGAAGGTCACCGTCGGCTCCGGGACGACGTACGAGGCCCTCGCGGTCATCTACGCGACCGGTTCGGCGTACCGCCACCTCGGCCTCGCCGACGAAGAGCGCCTGTCCGGTCACGGCGTCAGCTGGTGCGCGACCTGCGACGGCTTCTTCTTCCGCCAGAAGAACATCGCCGTCGTCGGCGGAGGCGACTCCGCGATGGAAGAGGCGACGTTCCTCACCCGCTTCGCCGACAAGGTCACGGTCATCCACCGCAAGGACACCCTGCGCGCGTCGAAGATCATGCAGGACCGCGCGATGAACGACCCGAAGATCGAGTTCGCCTGGAACAAGGAGGTCATCGGCATCACGGGTGACTCCGCGGTGACCGGCGTCACGCTGCGCGACACGGTGGACGGTACCGAGAGCGAACTGGCCCTCGACGGCCTCTTCATCGCGATCGGCAACGACCCGCGCACGCACCTCATCCACGGCCAGATCGACATCGCCCCCGAGGGCACGATCGCGGTCCAGGGTCGCTCGTCGAAGACGAACCTGCCCGGTGTGTTCGCGGCCGGCGACGTCATCGACCCCACCTACCGCCAGGCCATCACCGCGGCTGGTTCGGGCACGGTCGCCGCGCTCGACGCCGAGAAGTACCTCGCCGAGCTCGACGACGCCCTGACCGACCCGGCCGAGGGCGTCACCCCGGAGTCGCCCGTCACGGTCGACGTCGAGGCCGCACGCGCCTGACCCCGGAATACCGCAGCGCCTCGGGCGTTGCACCCACTGATCGACTTCTCGAAGGAGCACACATGTCCAACGCCAAGGCAGTCACCGACGCCACCTTCTCGGACGAGGTCCTCAAGTCCGACAAGACGATCCTCGTCGACTTCTGGGCCGAGTGGTGCGGCCCGTGTCGCGCGGTCTCGCCGATCCTCGACCAGATCGCCGAGGAGCACGCCGGCAAGATCGAGATCGTGAAGCTCAACGTGGACGACAACCCCCAGTCGGCCATGAACTACCAGATCACCTCGATCCCCGCGATGAAGGTCTTCAAGGGCGGCGAGGTCGTCAAGACCGTCATCGGCGCGAAGCCGAAGCCGGCGCTCGAGGCCGACCTCGCGGAGTTCCTCGCGTAGTCGTCTGACCCACCGCGAACGGCCCTGCACCCCACCGGGTGCGGGGCCGTTCTGGCGTTCCGGGCCACTGCTTCAGGATCGGCCCCGTCGCGGGGCCCGGGTTCCCGGGGTCGATGTCGTAGTGTGGCGGGAATGTGAGTGGCGGGCTCGTCCCGCTGGAACGGAGCCAAGATGACGAACGGCAACAGCCTCGACCCCTGGTACGACTCCTACGCCCAGCGCACCGCCGGGCTGAGTGCCTCCGAGGTCCGAGCCCTGTTCGCCGTCGCCTCCCGCCCCGAGGTGGTCTCGCTGGCCGGCGGCATGCCGTACGTCTCCGCGCTGCCGAGAGAGCTCGTCACGGGCTCCCTGGACCGTGTGATGGCCGAGGACGCCGCCATGGCGCTGCAGTACGGCGGCGGGCAGGGGCTGCGGTCGCTGCGCGAGCACATCGTCGACGTGATGAGCCTCGAAGGCATCCGTGCCAGCGCCGAGGACGTCGTCGTGACCACGGGCTCGCAGCACGCGCTGGACCTCGTCACGCGGCTGTTCATCGACCCGGGTGACGTCGTGCTCGCCGAATCGCCGTCCTACGTCGGTGCGATCGGCGTCTTCCGCTCGTACCAGGCCGAGACGGTGCACGTCACCACCGACGAGAACGGCCTCGTGCCCGAGGCGCTGCGCGAGGCGATCGCGAACCTCCGCACCCAGGGCAAGCGGATCAAGTTCCTCTACACGATCCCGAACTTCCACAACCCGGCCGGCGTGACCCTCAGCCGCGAGCGTCGCATCGAGATCCTCGACATCTGCCGGTCGAACAACATCCTCGTGCTCGAGGACAACCCGTACGGGCTCCTCTGGTTCGACGAGCCGGCCCCGCAGGCGATCCGCTCGATCGACGAAGAGGGCGTGGTGTACCTCGGCTCCTTCTCGAAGACCCTCGCACCGGGCTTCCGCGTCGGGTGGGCCCTCGCTCCGCACGCGATCCGCGAGAAGCTCGTCCTCGCCAACGAGTCGGCCGTCCTCGCCCCGAACTCCTTCGGGCAGTACGTGGTCAACGCCTACCTCGACGCCGCCGACTGGAAGGGCCAGGTGGACACGTTCCGCGGGCTCTACGCCGAACGTCGTGACGCGATGCTGTCGGCCCTGGGGGAGTTCCTGCCGGACCTCTCGTGGACGAAGCCGAACGGCGGGTTCTTCGTCTGGCTCACCCTGCCGGAGTCGCTCGACTCGAAGGGCATGCTGCCGCGCGCGGTGAAAGAGCTCGTCGCCTACACCCCGGGGACCGCCTTCTACGCCGACGGCCGCGGCGGCGGACACATCCGTCTGTCGTTCTGCTACCCGACGCCGGAGCAGATCCGCGTCGGTGTGAAGCGCCTCGCCAACGTGGTGAACGACGAGCTGGAACTGATCGAGACCTTCGGGCCCGCGACGCGGCCGACCAGTGTCGTCCGGCCGACCTCCTCGGTGAGCGCTCCGCCGCCGAACATCTCCTGATCAGCACTTTTCCACGTTCCACCCGCAGTACCGGAGGTCCATCCGCATGGCCGAGCTCACCCGCCGTCACGTCGTCGTCGTCGCGGGAGGGATCTCGCACGAGCGTGACGTGTCCCTGCGCTCCGGCCGCCGCGTCGCGGATTCCCTCACCGGGTACGGCTGGCAGGTCGATCTGCGCGACGCCGATGCGTCGCTCCTCCCCACGTTGCGGGAGACCCGCCCGGACGTCGTCTGGCCGGCTCTGCACGGCGCTTCGGGTGAAGACGGTGCTCTGCGGGGCATCCTGGAGGCGCTCGACATCCCCTTCGTCGGCTCACGTTCGACGTCGGCCCGCCTGGCATGGGACAAGCCGACTGCGTCGGCACTGGTCGCCCGCGCGGGTGTCCGCACGCCGCGGTCCGTCACGCTGTCCCACGACGTCTTCCGGGAACTCGGTGCCGTCGGGGTGCTCGAGAGCATCGCCGGCGAGCATCCGGTGCCGCTCGCGGTAAAGCCCGCTCGGGGTGGCAGCGCGCAGGGCGTCACGCTCGTCGACGACGTCAACGACCTCCCGCGGGCCATGGTGACCGCGTACACCTACTGCGATGACGTCGTGGTCGAGCAGCTCATCCGGGGGACCGAGGTCGCGGTCGGCATCATCGACACCGGCGACGGCCCCGTGGCACTCTCCGCCGTCGAGATCGTCCCGCGTAGTGGCATCTACGGATTCGAGGCTCGCTACAACGCCGGCGAGACGACGTTCTACACCCCGGCTCGACTGTCCGATGAGTACGCCGCCGCAGTCTCGTCCGCAGCGATCGCCGCCCACGAGGCCCTTGGCCTCCGCCACATCTCGCGTGTCGACCTGATCATCGACGCGGCCGGGACCCCGTGGTTCCTCGAGGCCAACGTGCTCCCGGGTCTCACCGAGACGTCCCTGGTCCCGCAGGCCCTGTCGGCATCCGGCTTCGATCTGGGATGGACCTATGCCGAGCTGGCCGAGCAGGCGATCCGCGATCACCGGCCGTAGGCGTCTGTCGCACCGAAGAATCAATGTTCCACGTGGAACATCCGCGGTGGTGCTCGCTGCAGCGGTCGGACTCTCGGTCATCGCCGGCGGAGAGGTCGTCCATGCTCGCGCTGCCCGTCGAGCGGCGAAGCTCCCGCTGCCAGCACCGGGGTCGCGCCTCGTGGTGGTCGTCCTGGGGTTCGGGAACCGCGGGACCCGCATCAACATGGTCAACCGGTGGCGGGCCCGGATCGCCGTCCGAACGGCTGGTCGCGCTCGCGCGGCGGGGGCGTCCGCGAGCATCCTCTGCAGCGGGGGAGCGGTCCGAGGCCCCATCGCGGAGGCCACGCTCCTCCGGGATCACATCACCGCTGCCCTCGGGTGGGATGGCGATGTGTCGGTCGAGGCCGACAGTACGTCCACCTGGGAGAACGTGCCGAACGCCGGGCCATGGATCGATGCTGCGGATCAGGTCGCATTCGCCTCGAACGGGTTGCACGCCGAGAAGGCACGCACGTACTTCCGGCGCCAGTATCCGGACCGTGCTGCGGCGTTGGTGTCCGCCGAGGACCATCGGTTCGGGGAGATGGCCCTCGTGAAGCCGATCTTCGCGGCCGTCGGGTTGTGGAAGCTCCGCGCAGTGTTCCACGTGGAACACCGCCGCTAGGGCCTTGCGAGGAGCGTGCGTCTCGGCTTCCTTGCCACGCCATCAACGCAGCGGGCACAGTCCGAACCTCGACTGATGCGCCGACTCAGAGCAGACCTGTACTGCGCCCGGTCCAGACTGAACGTCCAGACCACGGCGCCAGCCCAGCATGGTCCTTCCAGGACCAAGCCAGCACATGCACTGTCGGCATCGGCCTACGACATCGCGCGCAGAGAACCTCCGGAGACGGAAGGAAGCACGACGTCCCACGCTACGGGCATCCAAGGATCACCGTGTCAGTCGGGGCGGTCCACTCGGTGCCCGAAACCGAGGGCGAACGTCGTTTGGTCGCGGTCGCACAGTCCATCTCGGTCCGCTCCACCCGCGCCGTCCAGCGATCAGCCGCCACGTGCGCATCCAGCGATCCACTTCCGGGCAACATGGTCGAAACTCTGTCTCGGTTCAGCCGCCCGGATCTGGGTCTACCGATGTGCGCCGCCCGCGATGACCCTCGGTTCGAGGCAGCCGCACCCGTACTCGCTTGCGCCAGCCACGAGCCCTCGCCGGCCATCCCGCCTTGCCAGTGACGCGTGACCCGACGACCGTCGTCGATGTTCCACGTGAAACGTCGGCGCTCACGCGCACGGCGCGCTGACAGCAGAGGTGCTCCAGTCTTCCCGTTCCGCGCCGCTGCAGCCCCGGAGCGGAGCCACACGCAGCCGTCTCCGCGAGGAACAGCACCCCACCTAGGCCCGGCACCGCGAGTGCCGCAGACTCCCGTTAAACAGCCGCACACGGCTTCCCAGAGTGAGTCAGCTCACCACCCGTGCCGTTGAGGGTGCGGGATCAGCCTGCGACGTCCTCGATGCCGAGCTCGGCCAGGATCCGGTTCAGATCCTCACCGTTCGCGAAGTCGATCGTCACCGAGCTCTTGCGCGCGCCCACGGCGATCTTCACCCGGGTGTTCAGCCGGTCGCCCAGGCGATCCGCCAAGTCGTTGAAGTGCAGCTGCCGCTTGGAAGGCTCGGCCTTCGGCTTCACCGGTGTCTTCGCAGACAGCTGCTGGGCGATCGACTCCGCCGCTCGCACCGACAGGTCCTCGTTCACGATCTTCTCGGCGAGGTACTCCATCGCCTCGGCATCGGGCGCTGCGAGGATGGCCCGCGCGTGGCCGGCCGAGAGGACACCGGCCGCCACACGGCGCTGCACGGGGGAGGGGAGCCGCAGCAGACGGATGGTGTTGGTGATCTGCGGCCGCGAGCGACCGATCCGCTGCGCGAGCTGCTCCTGGGTGATGCCGAAGTCCGCGAGGAGCTGTTGGTACGCCGATGCCTCCTCGAGCGGGTTGAGGTTTGCGCGGTGCAAATTCTCCAGCAGCGCGTCACGGAGCATCGCGTCATCCGGAGTGTCCTTGACGATCGCGGGGATCGTGCTGAGCCCGAGCTCCTTGGTGGCCCGCAGTCGGCGCTCACCCATGATCAGCTCGTACTGCGGCTCCGTACCGGTCGCGCCGGCGATCGGACGCACGACGATGGGCTGCAGGACACCGATCTCACGGATCGAGTGCACCAGCTCCTGGAGCTCCTCCTCGCGGAACTCCTTACGCGGCTGGTGCGCGTTCGGCACAACGTCGAGCGGGTTCAGGTTGGCGAGACGCGCTCCGGGGACGGCGACGAGCTCCTCGGCGGTGGCCCCGTCCACGACCGGCGCGGACGCCGGAGACCCACCCGTCGGGAAGAAGACGTCGACGGGCCGGTCCTGCTGCTCGGACGTCGTGGGGATGAGGGCTCCGATACCCCGCCCGAGTCCAGTTCGCTTCGGTGCCATCAGTGCTGTGCTCCTCGTGCTGCGATCTCGGCTGCTGCTTCCAGGTAGGAGAGCGACCCGGTGGAGTTGACGTCGTACGCGACCACGCTCTGCCCGTAGCTCGGTGCCTCGCTCACGCGGACCGACCGGGGAATGACCGCCTGCAGCACTTGCTGCCCGAAGTGTTCCCGGACATCCGCCGCGACCTGGTTCGACAGGTTCGTGCGGCTGTCGTACATCGTCAGGAGGATCGTCGACACCGCGAGCTTCGGGTTGAGGTGCCGTTCGATGAGCTCGATGTTCCGCAGCAGCTGGCTCAGGCCCTCGAGTGCGTAGTACTCGCACTGGATCGGGATGAGCACCTCGCGCGCGGCGACGAAGGCATTGATCGTGAGCAGCCCGAGGGACGGCGGGCAGTCGATGAACACGTAGTGGTACGGCTCGTCGAGGGACTCGAGGTACTGGTCCAGCGCGGTGCGCAGGCGCTGCTCGCGAGCGACCAGCGAGACGAGTTCGATCTCGGCGCCGGCCAGGTGGATGGTCGCCGGCACGCACCAGAGCGTGTCCGACTCGGGGGAGCGCTGCACCGTGTCGGCGATCGGTGCCTCGTCGACGATCACGTCGTAGATGCTCGGGACCTCGGCCTGGTGGTTCACCCCGAGCGCCGTGGACGCGTTCCCCTGCGGATCGAGGTCGATCACGAGGACGCGGGCCCCTCCATGCGCCAGCGCGGCAGCGAGGTTGACCGTCGTCGTGGTCTTCCCGACGCCGCCCTTCTGGTTCGACACCGTGAACACCCGCGTCGTCGCCGGCAGCGGGAACTGCTGCTTCGCGATCGCCCGACGGCGACGGTTCAGGTCGGCGATCTCGCGAGCGAGCGGTGTCGACGCGTCGTAATCGGTCGATGAACTCAACGAGTGCCTCTTCCCCGGTTCAGTGTTTCACGTGGAACGCGGAGCCACTGGCGGCCGGTGGAACCGGCCCGAGCCGCAGCGTCAGTCAACTGTAGCCCGGAAGACGCGTGTGGTCTCCTCGACCACACCGACTCCGAGCTCGAGCACCTCGACATCGGTCAGACGCTTCCGGAGGATGACCTTGCGGGCCTTCTCCATCTCGTCCTCGACGCGGGCACCCTTCATGAGGATGAGCTGACCACCCGACCGGACGAGCGGGACCGTCAGTGGAATGAGCTTGGACAGTGCACTCACCGCGCGCGCGGTGACCTGGTCGACGACGATCTCGTCCGCGACGTCCTCGGCGCGAGCACGGACGACCTCCACGTTGTCGAGCCCGAGGCGTCCGGCTTCCGTCGTGAGCCAGTCCACCCGGCGCTCCATCGGCTCGATGAGCGTGAGGTGCACGTCCGGGCGAGCGATCGCCACTACCAGGCCGGGGAGTCCCGCGCCGGAGCCGACGTCCGCAACCCGGCCCCGTTCCTCCAGGAGCGGCGCGAGGACCGCAGAATTGAGGATGTGTCGAGTCCAGAGGCGGGGTAGCTCGAGCGGGCCGATGAGGCCGAGCTCTTCGCCGCGTCGAGCGAGCTCACCGGTGAACGACCGGGCGAGGTCGATGCGGTCACCGAACAGGGTCGCCGCAGCCGCCGGCTCCGCCTCGAGCACGGGCGGTGCGGTGTCCGTCATCGGGTGACGACCGTGTGGCGGTCCCGACCCTCACCCTCGGACTCCGAGTGGAAGCCCTTCTCGGCGACGAGGTCGTGGACCAGCTTGCGCTCGTACGACGACATCGCGGGGAGCGCGGCCGAGCTCGACCCCGCCTCGATGCGCTCGATGGCGGTGTCGACGAGCCGCTGCAGCTCCGACGCACGAGCGTCACGCGAGCCTCCGACGTCCAGGATCAGACGGCTGAACTCACCGGTCTCGGCCTGCACCGCGATCCGGGTCAGCTCCTGCAGCGCCGACACCGTGTCCGGCTTCGACAGCACGCGGAGCGCGTCGCCCTCGTCCGTGACCGAGAGGTACACACGACCCGCGCGCTCCTCGATCTCGATGTCGCCGTCGAGGTCGCAGATGTCGAGGAGTTCCTCGATGTAGTCCGCCGCGATGTCGGCCTCGTCGCGGGCGTCGTCATCGACGGTCGCGGTGTCGACGGTGGTGTCCACGGCGGCCGCGGTGTCCTGCTCGGTCACTTACTTCTTCCCGTTCTTCTTGGCACGGTTCTTCCCGACCGGCTGCTGGCGCTGGGTCGTCACGCGGACGGCCTCGATCTCGGCGGCACCGGCACCCGCGCCGGCCTCGGCGAGGACGGGCGTGGCCGCACCGCGGCGCTGCGCCTTCTTCGCGAGGCGGGCCTCACGGGCGAGTGCTGCCTCGGAGCCGGGCGTCGGCATGCTGCGGATGACGAAGTACTGCTGCGCCATCGTCCAGACGTTCGAGGCGAGCCAGTAGAACATGACGCCGAGGGGGAACGACAGACCGGAGATGACGAACACCAGCGGGAGGATGTACAGCATCATCTTCTGCTGGCGGTACATCGGAGACTCCTTGGTCTCCGGGGACATGTTCTTCGCGACGAGCTGCAGCTGGGTGATGAACTGCGACGCGGTCATCACGACGATCATGAAGCCGGCGATGACCCGGACCTCCCAGCCGGAGGCGTTCGTGAACGTCTCGTGCAGGGGGGCACCGAAGAGCGATGCGTTGCCGAACGACGCGGCGAGGTCGTTCGTCAGCAGGCCGATGCCGGTCTTGTTGATCTGCGCCTCGTGCAGCACCGAGTACAGCGAGAAGAAGATCGGCATCTGGATCAGCAGCGGGAGGCAGGAGCTCAGCGGGTTCGTCCCGGTCTCCTTGTAGAGGGCCATGGTCTCGCGGCTCATTGCCTCACGCGAGAACTGGTCCTTCTTGCCCTTGTACTTCTCCTGGATCTTCTTCAGCTGCGGCGCCACCTCGAGCATGCGTCGCTGCGACTTGATCTGCCGCACGAAGATCGGGATGAGCGCGGCACGCACCACGAAGGTCAGGAAGATGATGGAGAGCACCCAGGTGATGCCCGCTCCGGGGTCCATGCCGATGCTCTCGAAGATCCAGTGGAAGCCCACGAGGATGGCCGAGACCACCCACTTGAGCGGCCAGAGGATCGTTCCGATGAATCCGAGGTCCATGGGGACTGTCACGCCTTTCGAGTGCGCTGGGAGAGCAGGACCGGGCGGGTGGGACCACCCGTGGGCTGCGGCTGCGGCTGGGTCGGTGCGAGCACGAACCCGAACCGGTTGACGTCGTAGGGGCGACGTCGTGCCCGGACGTCGTCGATGCCCCCGGCTGCCCAGGGGTTGCAGCGTGCGATGCGCCATGCGCCCATGGCGGATCCGCGCACGACGCCGTACTGCTGGATCGCCTCGAGCGCGTACCGGGAGCACGAGGGGTGGTACCGACAGACGTTGCCGTAGAGCGGTGAGATCACGGCACGGTACGCGCGCAGCACGATGACGCACACGTTGCGCGGGAGCAACGCGACGGCCCAGGCGAGCCGGGTCCAGAGGTTGCGGTTCATGCTGCCTTCTCCACACCACGCGCACAGGAGCGCGAGACGTCTTCGAGCAGGGTAGGCCATCCGGCCTGCGCAGCGGCTGGCAGTGCGCGGACCACCACGTCGTACCCGTCGGGGATGTCGACGAGGAGTCCGTGCGCGATCGCCTTGAGGCGACGCCGGACCAGGTTCCGGGTCACGGCGTTGCCGACCGTCTTCGCGACGATGAACCCGAACCGCGTCGGACCGGCACCGCTCGATGAGTCGTCCGACGGACGACGGACCACCGATACGACGGCGTGCGCCGTGGCGCTTCTGCGACCACGACGCACGACGGACCGGTAGTCGTCACCACGGACGATCCGGTTGGCACGGGCCAACACGAGTCGGGACCGGAGGACGAGATCAGGCGGGGAGCCTGATCAGGCGCTGAGCTCGGTGCGGCCCTTGGAGCGACGGGCGGCCAGGATGGCGCGGCCGGCGCGAGTGCGCATGCGGGCACGGAAGCCGTGCTTCTTGGCGCGGCGACGGTTGTTCGGCTGGAAGGTGCGCTTGCTCATGATGATCTCCACACGGCTGCTCGCGGCGAGCCGTCACGTATGTGTCGTCGCTCGGTGCCGAACGACGCAGATGGGCGCGACCGGACGGCCGCAGTCAACTGGTTAACGGTACGTGACAGGGGCGAGCAGGTCAAACGGGCGCCGCGGCGCGGCAGCGGGCACCCAGCGCACGTTCATTATCCACATTGGGGAAAACGTGCGTTCGGTACGACGCGCTCCGGTCCTTTACAGTGGGGTGATCGACCGGCCAGCGGCCCGGTACGACGGGGGAGTCTCTTCGCCGTGCGGCTCGCGGCGGTCGTGGACAAGACTGTGGACAACCCTGTGGACCACCATGCGGGACGACACGCGTCCGGGCCGTCGAAGCAGCCGTCCGGGCACACGACGACCCGCCAGGACCGATCCGACGGTCGACGCCGCCCGGGCACGTCCCGGGAACGGACCACCCACCCCCGGTGCGACGAGCACCGACGACGAGCACGACACGAGACCAGGAGACGAGCGCGACATGACGATGCCGGCCGACCCCGTCGAGGACCTCTGGTCATCGGTCCTCGGACTCCTCTCGGAGGACGACCGCATCACCCCGCAGCTGCACGGCTTCCTCAACCTCGTCGAACCGAAGGGCGTCCTCGCCGGCACGCTCTACCTCGAGGTGCCGAACGACCTCACCCGCGGCATGCTCGAGCAGCGGATCCGGATCCCGATCACCGAGGCCGTCTCGCGGATCGGCGACGACGCCGTCGCGAACTTCGCCATCACGGTGAACCCCGACATGGCGTCCGAACCCCGGGTGGACGCCCCGGTCGCGACCAACGTGCCCGAGTACGCCGAGCCCGTCCAGGGAGCGGTCGAGCAGAGCGCGGCGCCACGGCAGTACATCGAGGCACCGTTCGTCCCCAGTCAGATCGACTCCCCGGGCACCAGCGGTCGCCCCGAGTCCCGGCTCAACCCCAAGTACAACTTCGACAACTTCGTCATCGGCTCGTCGAACCGGTTCGCCCACGCCGCTGCGGTCGCGGTCGCCGAGGCGCCGGCCAAGGCCTACAACCCGCTGTTCATCTACGGCGACTCCGGCCTCGGCAAGACCCACCTCCTGCACGCGATCGGCCACTACGCCGAGAGCCTCTACCCGGGCATCCGGGTGCGGTACGTGTCGAGCGAGGAGTTCACCAACGACTTCATCAACTCGATCGCGAACAACCGGTCGAACCAGTTCCAGCAGCGGTACCGCGACATCGACATCCTGCTGATCGACGACATCCAGTTCCTGCAGGGCAAGGACTCCACGCAGGAGGCGTTCTTCCACACGTTCAACACCCTGCACGACCACAACAAGCAGGTGGTCATCACCTCCGACGTCGCGCCGAAGCACCTGACCGGCTTCGAGGACCGGATGCGCTCCCGCTTCGAGTGGGGCCTCATCACGGACGTGCAGGCGCCTGACCTCGAGACGCGCATCGCGATCCTCCGCAAGAAGGCGCAGTCCGACCACCTGCAGGTGCCGGACGACATCCTCGAGTTCATGGCCTCGAAGGTGTCGAGCAACATCCGGGAGCTCGAGGGGACGCTCATCCGCGTCACCGCGTTCGCGAGCCTCAACCGGACGGCCGTCGACATGGCGCTCGTGCAGACCGTGCTCAAGGACCTGATCACGCTCGACGACGACAACGTGATCGCGCCGACGGACATCATCAACCACACCGCGGAGTACTTCAAGCTCTCGGTCGACGACCTCTACGGGTCCTCCCGCTCGCAGGCGATCGCGACCGCCCGCCAGATCGCGATGTACCTCTGCCGTGAGATGACGAGCCTGTCGCTGCCGAAGATCGGCCAGCTGTTCGGCAACCGCGACCACACGACGGTCATGTACGCGAACAAGAAGATCACGGAGCTCATGAAGGAGCGCCGCTCGATCTACAACCAGGTCACCGAGCTGACCAGCCGGATCAAGCAGGACCGCCGCTACCGCTGACGTGCCTCGACGCGCGCGTTGCGTCGCGCTCGGCACATCTGGTACGGGCCTGGAGGCGCGGCTGACGACCGTCAGATCGGCCTGTCTCCGCGCGCATCCACCATCTGAGACGGTTCCATGCGCCGGACTTCACACAGTGTGGAAAGCCTGTGGATAACTGTGGAGGACACGCCGGTCGGTTGTACACAGCGGAGGGGTCACCTGTGGAGACTGGGGATGGAAGTGGATAGATGAGATTCATTCATCCAGACGTCCCCCACACACCACTCACAACTCACACGTGTGTAGTTCCCTGTGGACAAGCGGTCTCAACAGAGTTGTCCACAGTGTGCACAGGCGTTAACACGATTACTCCTGGTTAACGATTGATCTCAGCGGGCCAACCTTGTGGACGGCGGGATGACAAGAAATCCGGGCCCGGTCGGGCTGTGCCACAATGGGGCGGCCGGACAGTCCAACCGATCGACAGGGGTTCCAGCTGTGAAGTTCGAGGTCAACCGGGACGTCTTCTCCGAAGCCGTCTCCTTCGCGGTGAAGCTCCTCCCACAGCGCACGACCCTCCCGATCCTCTCGGGCGTCCTGATCCACGCGGACGGCGATCGACTCACGCTCTCGTCGTTCGACTACGAGGTCTCGGCGCAGACGTCCATCGCGGCGCAGATCGACGAACCCGGCACCGTGCTCGTCTCCGGCCGGCTCCTGAACGACATCGCGAGCCGTCTGCCGAACGCCCCGGTCACCTTCACCACCGAGGACTCCAAGATCTCGGTGACCTGCGGCTCGGCGCACTTCACGCTGCTGTCCATGCCGGTCGAGGAGTACCCGACGCTCCCGGAGATCGGTGAGCAGACCGGCGTGATCCCCGGCGACGCGTTCTCCGAGGCCGTCTCGCAGGTCGCGGTCGCCGCCAGTCGCGACGACGTCACCCCGGTCATCACCGGCGTGCAGCTCGAGGTCGGGGACAACGACCTGTCCCTCATCGCGACGGACCGCTACCGCGTGGCCGTCCGCACCATCGCCTGGGACTCGGGCCGCGTCGGGTCGGACCCGCTGCACGCACTCGTCCCCGCCCGCACCCTGCAGGAGGTGGGCCGCACCTTCGGCTCGGCCTCCACGGTGTCGGTGTCGATCAGCGGCTCGTCCGACCGCGAGCTCATCGCGTTCCACGCGGACGACAAGACCGTCACGTCGCTGCTCATCAAGGGCAACTACCCGCCGGTCCGCCGGCTCTTCCCCGAGACCGTCCAGGACCACGCGGTGATCAACACCGCGGAACTGGTCGAGGCGGTCCGACGGGTCTCCCTCGTCCTGGAGCGCGAAGCAGCCCTCCGGTTCTCCTTCACGGTCGACGGGCTCACGCTCGAAGCGATCGGTTCCGAACAAGCGCAGGCGTCAGAGTCGATCAGTGCGTTGCTGACCGGTGAGGAAACGGTGGTCTCGCTGAAGCCCGCCTTCCTCCTGGACGGGTTGAACGCGGTGCACTCCGAGTTCGTCCGGATCTCCTTCACCAAGACGGAGAACCCCAACAAGCCGGGACCGGTGCTCATCACCGGCCAGACCTCGCAGGAGGCCCCGGCGGCGGACGGATACCGGTACCTGCTGCAGCCCAATCTCCTGCTGCGGTAAGCGCAACAGCCGAACACTGCGCTGACGCGCTCCCAGCAGCATCAGCGCGACGACGAACAGAAGAGGAAATCATGCACATCGGTCTTGTCGGCCTCGGTCGCATGGGCAACAACATGCGTGCCCGTCTCCGCAACGCAGGCATCGAGGTCACCGGCTACGACGCGAACCCCGCCGTGTCCGACGTCGCCGACCTCGGCGCGCTCGCCGCCGCACTGCCCGAGGGCAAGAAGCTCGTGTGGGTCATGGTCCCGCACGGCAAGATCACCGACGACGTGATCACCGACCTGTCGAACGTCCTGAGCGCGGGTGACCTCGTGATCGACGGTGGCAACTCGAAGTGGCTCGACGACGAGGTGCACGCCAAGCAGCTCGACGCCAAGGGCATCCGCTACATGGACGCCGGCGTCTCGGGCGGCGTCTGGGGCAAGGAGAACGGCTACGGCCTCATGGTGGGCGGCGCCCCCGAGGACGTCGAGTTCGCCATGCCCGTCTTCGACGCGCTCCGTCCCGAGGGCCCGCGCGAAGAGGGCTTCTCGCACGCCGGCGGCGTCGGCGCGGGCCACTACGCGAAGATGGTCCACAACGGCATCGAGTACGCGATCATGCAGGCGTACGGCGAGGGCTACGAGCTCCTCGAGGCGAAGGACATCGTCCACGACGTCCCGGCGGTCTTCGCCGGCTGGCAGCGTGGCACGGTCGTCCGTTCCTGGCTCCTCGACCTCCTCGTCCTCGCGATCAACGAGGACCCGAAGCTCGACGAGCTCGAGGGCTACGTCGACGACTCGGGCGAGGGGCGCTGGACCCTCGAAGAGGCGATCGAGCTCGCGGTCCCGATGCCCGCGCTCTCGGCAGCCATGTTCGCCCGCTTCGTCTCGCGTCAGGGCAGCGATTCCCCGACGATGAAGGCCGTCGCGGCGCTCCGCAACCAGTTCGGCGGCCACGCCGTCAAGAAGGCGTAGCTCAGGTAACCACCTGAGCTCGTCTCGGCCCGCGTGCACGTCGACCACCTGCAACTCACGGACTTCCGGAACTACCGGGAGGCCGAGGTCGACCTCGCACGCGGGCCGAACCTGTTCGTCGGCCGGAACGGACAGGGCAAGACGAACCTCGTCGAGGCGATCGGCTACCTCTCCACCCTCGGGTCGCACCGCGTCCCGACCGATGCCGCGCTCGTGCGCCAGGGCTGTGACGCCGCGGTCGTCCGCGCCCGGCTCGCGCACGAGGACCGCAGCATCCTCGCCGAGGTCCAGATCAACCGCACCGGATCGAACCGTGCGCAGGTCAACCGGTCGGCGATCAAGCCGCGGGAACTCCCGCGGTACTGCACGAGCGTGCTGTTCGCGCCCGAGGACCTCGCGCTCGTCCGCGGTGAACCGGCCGGCCGGCGCCGGATGCTCGACGAGCTGCTCGGTCAGATCGCCCCACGCATGCAGGGTGTCCTCGCCGACTACGACCGGACGCTCCGGCAGCGCAACACCCTGTTGAAGTCCGCGCGTGCGACCGGCGCCAAGTCCGGGTCGCTCGCGACGCTCGACGTCTGGGACGAGCGGCTCGTGGCGTTCGGTGCCGAGATCATCGCCGCACGTGACCACCTCACCCGTCGCCTCGCCCCCTTCGTCGCCGAGGCGTACGCGACCGTCGCCGGTGAACGGCACGAGGCGTCGATCACCGGTGTCCTCAGCGTCCGGGGCGGCGACCCGGAGGACGCGGCCGCGACGGACCCGGTCCTCGGGACACCCGACGAGCCGGTCACCGTGGCCGCCGCCGGCGAGGCCTTCCGCGCGGCGCTCGACCGTCGGCGACGGGACGAGCTCGACCGCGGTCTGACGCTCGTCGGCCCGCACCGGGACGACGTGCTCTTCCAGCTCAACGGGTTACCTGCCCGTGGGTACGCCAGTCACGGCGAATCCTGGTCGTTCGCGCTCGCGGTCCAGCTCGCGAGTGCCTCGATCCTGCGCGCCGAGTCGAGCCTCGGCGACCCGATCATCATCCTCGACGACGTGTTCGCCGAGCTCGACGAGTCGCGCCGCGAACGGCTGGCCGCCGCGGTCGCCGACTACGAGCAGGTGCTCATCACGGCGGCGGTCTTCGGCGACGTCCCCGCGCAGCTCGCGGCGCACACCGTCCGGATCGAGGCCGGCACGATCGTGCGCGACGAGGCGGAGCCGAGCCGCGCCTCCAGTCCGACCGTGGAGACGGACGACCACGCGACGGAGGCCGGCGTCTGATGCCGAAGCCGTCGCGACCCACCGAACCCTCGCGGGTGTACCGACACCTGCGCGCGGTCTTCGGCGACCCCTCGAAGCGTGGCGTCGACGCGCGTCGGCGCCGGATGAAGGGACTCGACCCCGATTCCGTGCCGTACGGCCGCGGCCGAGAGCCCGCCGGGCTCGGTGACGTGGTCGGCTCGCTCGCCGCCGAGCTCGGCTGGACCGAGCCCCTCGCCCGCTCGGAGCTCTTCGTGGACTGGCCCGCGGTCGTCGGCGAGGAGCTCGCGAAGCACTCCCGGCCGATGACCATCGACGACGGCGCCCTCGTGATCCGGTGCGACTCGACGGCCTGGGCGACGCAGCTCCGGTTGATGCGGAGCACCATCACGACGACCATCGCCGAACGGCACCCGGAAGCCGGCGTCCAGTCGATCCGGGTTTCGGGCCCCGACGCCCCCACCTGGAAACGCGGTCCCAGGACGGTCCAGGGGCGCGGCCCTCGCGACACTTACGGGTGAGCCGACGAAATCGTCCGGGAGGACGAAAAAAGGCCGTCCACGGCCCGATTCCGCCCTCGGAGGAGGGGGTCCTGCGGTAGACTGGGGGGTGCAGTGCGCGGGTGTTCCGCGCGCAGGCAGGAGCACCTTCGAATGACATCCGGATCTGACGACGACCGAGAGAACTCGTCCGGCGAGGCGACCCCGCAGAGCGAACCCCAGTACGGCGCAGACCAGATCCAGGTGCTCGAGGGACTCGAAGCCGTCCGGAAGCGTCCGGGCATGTACATCGGGTCCACCGGTCCCCGCGGTCTGCACCACCTCGTGCAGGAGATCGTCGACAACTCCGTCGACGAGGCGCTCGCGGGCTACTGCGACACGATCAACGTCACGATCCGCGAAGACGGCGGCGTCCGCGTGGTCGACAACGGCCGTGGCATCCCCGTCGGGATCCACGCTGCCGAGGGCGTCTCGACCGTCCAGGTCGTGCTCACCGTCCTGCACGCCGGCGGCAAGTTCGGCGGCGGCGCGTACGCGGTGTCCGGTGGTCTACACGGCGTCGGGTCGTCGGTCGTCAACGCGCTGAGCTCCGAGCTCGACGTCGAGGTCCGCCAGCAGGGCCACGTGTGGCGCCAGAGCTACACCGACGGCGTCCCGGTCGCGCCCCTGTCGAAGGACGAGGAAGACGACGGGCACGGCACCACGATCACGTTCTGGCCGAACGCCGAGATCTTCGAGACGGTCGTCTTCGACTACGAGACCCTGCGCACGCGGTTCCAGCAGATGGCCTTCCTCAACAAGGGCCTGCGCATCACCCTGACGGACGAGCGCACCCCGGCCGACGGTGAAGAGTCCCGCCACGACTCCTTCCTGTACGAGCGCGGGCTCGCCGACTACGTCGAGTACCTCAACGCACAGAAGAAGGCCGACCTCGTGCACCCGGACGTCATCGGCTTCGAGGCCGAGGACCCGGAGCGCAAGATCGCGCTCGAGGTCGCGATGCAGTGGAACACCTCCTACCAGGAGAGCGTCCACACCTTCGCGAACACGATCAACACGCACGAGGGCGGCACCCACGAAGAGGGCTTCCGCGCGGCGCTGACGTACCTGGTCAACAAGTACGCGCGCGAGGCGAAGATCATCAAGGAGAAGGACGACAACCTCACGGGTGACGACATCCGCGAAGGGCTGACGGCCGTCATCTCCGTGAAGCTCGGCGAGCCGCAGTTCGAGGGGCAGACGAAGACCAAGCTCGGCAACACCGAGGCGAAGGGCTTCGTCCAGCGCGTCGTCGGCACCGAGCTCACGCACTGGTTCGAGAGCAACCCGACGCAGGCCCGGGACGTCGTGCGCAAGGCGATCCAGGCCTCGCAGGCCCGTCTCGCCGCACGCAAGGCACGCGAGACCACCCGTCGCAAGGGGCTCCTCGAGTCGGGCGGCATGCCCGGCAAGCTGAAGGACTGCCAGTCGAAGGACCCGACGGTCTCCGAGATCTTCATGGTCGAGGGTGACTCCGCCGGCGGTTCCGCCGTGCAGGGTCGCAACCCGATGACGCAGGCCATCCTGCCGCTGCGCGGCAAGATCCTGAACGTCGAGAAGGCCCGTCTCGACCGTGCCCTGGCCAACCAGGAGATCCAGTCGATGATCACGGCGTTCGGCGCCGGCATCGGTGAGGACTTCGACCCGGACAAGGCCCGGTACCACAAGATCGTGCTGATGGCCGATGCCGACGTGGACGGCCAGCACATCACGACGCTGCTGCTCACCCTGCTGTTCCGCTACATGCGTCCGCTCATCGAGCGCGGGTACGTGTACCTCGCGCAGCCGCCGCTGTACCGCCTGAAGTGGTCGAACTCGGCGCACGAGTACGTGTTCAGCGACCGTGAGCGCGACGCCCTGATGCAGTCCGGCCTCGCCGCCGGCAAGCGCATCCCGAAGGACAACGGGATCCAGCGCTACAAGGGCCTCGGCGAGATGGACTACAAGGAGCTGTGGGACACCACGATGAACCCGGACACCCGGACGCTCCTGCAGGTCACGCTCGAGGACGCCGCCGCGGTGGACAGCGTCTTCGCGACGCTGATGGGCGAGGACGTCGAGTCCCGTCGCCAGTTCATCCAGCAGAACGCGAAGGACGTCCGGTTCCTCGACATCTGAGGGCCGGGAGGCGCGGTGTGAGCCGCGTCGACCAGTCCCGACCACCTGTGGTCGCGCCCGGCGCGGCCGACGGAACCACAGCCTCCGGGCTGTCCAGAAAGGGAACGAAGCCACATGGCTGACGACAACGAGAACGGCGCCGACGAGCAGCCCGAGATCGTCCACGGCGACAGCGGGGACATCGTCGTCTCCGGTGACCGCATCTCGCAGGTCGACCTGCAGCTCGAGATGCAGCGGTCGTACCTCGACTACGCGATGTCCGTCATCGTCGGCCGTGCGCTGCCCGAGGTCCGTGACGGACTGAAGCCCGTGCACCGCCGCGTGATCTACGCGATGTTCGACGGCGGCTACCGCCCCGACCGGGCCTTCTCGAAGTGCTCCCGTGTCGTCGGCGACGTGATGGGACAGTTCCACCCGCACGGTGACAGCGCGATCTACGACGCCCTCGTCCGCCTCGTGCAGCCGTGGTCGCTCCGCTACCCGCTCGCGCTCGGCCAGGGCAACTTCGGGTCCCCGGGCAACGACGGCGCCGCCGCCCCGCGGTACACCGAGACCAAGATGGCGCCGCTCGCCATGGAGATGGTCCGGGACATCGACGAGGACACCGTCGACTTCCAGGACAACTACGACGGTCGGACGCAGGAACCCGCCATCCTGCCGGCGCGGTTCCCGAACCTGCTCGTCAACGGTTCCGTCGGCATCGCGGTCGGCATGGCCACGAACATCCCGCCGCACAACCTGCGCGAGGTCGCCGCCGGCGCGAAGTGGGCGCTCGAGCACCCCGACGCCACCCGTGAAGAGCTGCTCGGTGCGCTCATGCAGCGCATCAAGGGCCCGGACTTCCCGACCGGAGCGCAGATCCTCGGGACGAAGGGCATCCAGGACGCCTACCGCACCGGTCGTGGCTCGATCACGATGCGTGCGGTCGTCAACGTCGAGGAGATCCAGGGTCGCACCTGCCTCGTCGTCACCGAGCTCCCCTACCAGGTGAACCCCGACAACCTCGCGATCCGCATCGCCGAGGGCGTGAAGGACGGCAAGCTCGCCGGCATCGCGGACATCCGCGACGAGACCTCGGGTCGCACCGGCCAGCGCCTCGTCATCGTGCTCAAGCGCGACGCCGTCGCCAAGGTCGTCCTCAACAACCTGTACAAGCACACGCAGCTGCAGGAGAACTTCGGCGCGAACATGCTCGCGATCGTCGACGGCGTGCCCCGCACCCTCGCGCTCGACGGGTTCATCTCGGCGTGGGTCGACCACCAGATCGACGTCATCGTCCGCCGCACGCAGTTCCGGCTGCGCGAGGCAGAGAAGCGCGCCCACATCCTCCGTGGCTACCTGGCCGCGCTCGACGCGCTCGACGAGGTCATCGCGCTCATCCGCCGGTCGCCCGACGTCGAAGAGGCCCGCACCGGTCTGATGGACCTGCTGTCCGTCGACGAGATCCAGGCGCGCGCCATCCTCGAGCTGCAGCTCCGTCGTCTCGCAGCCCTCGAGCGGCAGAAGATCCACGACGAGGCCGAGGAGCTCGAGCGCAAGATCGCCGACTTCCAGGACATCCTGGCGTCGGAGACCCGTCAGCGCTCGATCATCGGTGACGAGCTCGAGGAGATCGTCGAGCGGTTCGGCGACGACCGCCGCAGCGAGATCCTGCTCGGCTTCGACGGCGACATGTCGATCGAGGACCTCATCCCCGAGGAGGAGATGGTCGTCACCATCACCCGCGGCGGGTACGTCAAGCGCACGCGGAGCGACAACTACCGGTCGCAGCACCGCGGTGGCCGCGGGGTCAAGGGTGCGCAGCTGCGCGCCGACGACGTCGTCGAGCACTTCTTCGTGACGACGACGCACCACTGGCTGCTGTTCCTGACGGACAAGGGCCGCGTCTACCGCGCCAAGGCGTACGAGCTGCAGGAAGCCAGCCGTGACGCCAAGGGTCAGCACGTCGCGAACCTGCTCGCCATGCAGCCGGACGAGCAGATCCAGCAGGTCCTCGACATCCGCGACTACGAGGCGGCGCAGTACCTCGTGCTCGCCACGGCGCACGGTCTCGTCAAGAAGACCGCGCTCACCGAGTACGACACGAACCGCACCGGCGGCATCATCGCGATCAACCTGCGCGACGGCGACACCCTGGTGCAGGCGCTCCTCGTCGACGAGCACGACGACCTCCTGCTCGTCTCGAAGCACGGCATGTCGCTGCGGTTCACCGCGACGAACGACACGCTGCGCCCGATGGGTCGCTCGACCTCCGGCGTGAAGGGCATGTCCTTCCGCGACGACGACTCGCTGCTCGCGGCCCGGGTCGTCTCGGACGACGGCTACGTGTGGGTCATGACCGAGGGTGGCTACGCCAAGCGCACCTCCGTCGACCAGTACCGCGTGCAGGGCCGTGGCGGTCTCGGCATCAAGGTCGCCAAGCTGGCCGCCGATCGAGGGGACCTTGTGGGTGCTCTCATCGTCGGTGAGGACGACGAGGTCCTCGTCGTGCTCCAATCGGGCAAGGTGGTAAGGTCTGCCGTGGCCGAGGTGCCCGCCAAGGGTCGCGACACGATGGGTGTGGTCTTCGCGAGGTTCGCGGAGAACGACCGGATCATCGCGGTGGCCCGGAACACAGAGCGGAACCTGGACGACCAGGACGACGCCGAGATCGAGCCTGCGGGCCCGGTGGAGACGGTCAGCCCGGACGAAGCGGCCGCCGACCCCGCCGACACAGTGCCCACGGACACCGTGGCCGGAGAGGACCAGTCAAGCAATGAGTAGTGTCGCCGAGAAGCTCCAGAAGAAGGCGAAGCGGCCCGTCGGCACCCGTCAGGTGCGACTGCGGCTCGTGTACGTCGACTTCTGGTCGATGGTGAAGCTCAGCTTCCTCATCGCCCTGGCCGGCTCGATCGTGATCGTCGTCGCCACCGCCCTGGTGTGGGTCATCCTCAACCAGACCGGTGTCTTCACCCAGATCGACGCTCTGCTGAAGGACGTCACCGGACAGAACAACTACTCGATCATGGACCAGTTCTCGCTGGGCCAGGTGCTCGGGTTCTCCGTCGTCGTGGGCATCCTCAACGTGGTGGTCGGCACCGTGCTCGGCGCGATCGTGAGTGTCCTCTACAACCTCAGTGTCCGGATCACCGGCGGCCTGCTCGTCGGCTTCACGAACAACTGATACACCCGGCTCGGATGGGCCGACCGCCTCGATTTCGTTCTGCGGCATCGGTACGGTAGGCTTTCATCCGGTCTGAGGGGCTATAGCTCAGGCGGTTAGAGCGCTTCGCTGATAACGAAGAGGTCCAAGGTTCAAGTCCTTGTAGCCCCACCACTTCCTCCGACATTCCGTACCATGGGTGTCACGGGGCCTTAGCTCAGTTGGTAGAGCGCCTGCTTTGCAAGCAGGATGTCGGGAGTTCGATTCTCCCAGGCTCCACTCCCTCGGCGTGAGCCTTGCTCCGCTCGTTCCTCTCTTCGCCTCGCTCGGTCGTCGTGCTCGTCTGCGCCTGCGGCGCTCCGCTCCGCGATGGCCGCTCCGCGAGGCCAGCTTGCGCCCGACGATCGGTCGGCCCCGGCTCGAGGTCTCGGGATCGTCGGGTCTCGCCCAGGGGCGACGGCCGTCCGTGGGACCTCGGCGGATGTGAGCGGCGGGTCGCGCGACCACGGACGGCCGGTCGTGCGGTCACGTGTGCGCGCTGGTGATCGGACGCACCGCGTGGCGGACGGGAGGCGCGGGACCAGGTCGCTCCGCGCCTCCAGTCCGGTGCGGGGCAGCGGAGGCGACCGGCGGGCGCCGAGTGCGCGGGATGCGCGGCTGGTCGCGTGCCGAGCGGGCGGAACACGCCGTGGTCGTGCGGCGAGCGGGCGGAATCCCTCTGCATGACTGCCCGAGGGGGACGTCCTTCGCCCGCTCGATGCTCCGCCCAGGCCGGCGAGCCCCGAGCCCGGGGACGACGAAGGGCCCCGGCGTGTGCCGGGGCCCTTCGTACGAACCGGGAGGTCAGGCTGCGGGCTTGCCCGCAGTGTCAGCGTCGTCCGCGACCCAGAGGTCGTCGTCCGCGCGGAGCGTCTGGTACGCGGCGTAGGCGGCACCGGCCACGGCCACGACACCCACCACGATCAGCGCGACGCCGCCGAAGCCGATGCCCTTCTTCTGGTGCGGCACGTACTTCTCCGCAGCCTTCTTGGCCTTCTTGCCCTTCTTCTGGGCGTTCTTCACGATCTTCTTGACCCGGGGGTCCTTCGCGAGGTCGCCCACGCTGAGGACCGAGCCCGCGGTCGCGACCAGGCCGGGGACGACCTCGGACTGGAATCGGTGTGAAGCGTTCTGCGCTGCGCTCGTGGCAGCGTGCACCCCCGTGGCGACAGCCGGGCGGATGCCGTTGTCGATCGCGTTCTGCACTCGCGGCGCGATGTCCTTGCGAGCAGCGTCCGCGGCGTGGGACCGGGCCTCTGCAAGGATCGCGTTCGCGTGCTCGAGGACCTTGCGCTGCTCGCCGAGGAGCGAGGCGGTCTGGCCCTTGAGCTTCTTGATCTGCTTCCGGCGCTTGCGCGGGATCTCGATCGTCGTCATCTGGTACCTCCATCGGAACGGCGTGACCACCATCCTGCCACCGCAGTGCCTGACAGGTCACGGAGCCTCACCTGTGTGATCCGTCTGACCGTCAGCAGTACATGCGAGAATCGGAACATGTCTCTGCACACCGCTGTCGCAACGATCCACACGAACAAGGGCGACATCCGCGTCAACCTGTTCGGCAACCACGCTCCCAAGACCGTCAAGAACTTCGTCGACCTCGCGACGGGCAAGCAGGAGTGGACGCACCCCGGCACCGGCAAGGTCTCGACCGACAAGCTCTACGACGGGGTCGTCTTCCACCGCATCATCAAGGACTTCATGATCCAGGGCGGCGACCCGCTCGGTCAGGGCATCGGCGGTCCGGGTTACCGCTTCGACGACGAGATCCACCCGGAGCTCACCTTCCAGAACCCGTACATCTTCGCCATGGCGAACGCCGGCATCCAGGGCGGCCGTGGCACGAACGGCTCGCAGTTCTTCATCACCACGGTGGCGACGCCGTGGCTGCAGGGCAAGCACACCATCTTCGGCGAGGTCGCGGACGACGAGTCCCGTGCGGTCGTCGACGCGATCGAGGGCGTGCCGACCGACGGCCGTGACAAGCCGCTCGAGGACGTCGTCATCCAGAGCATCGACGTCGAGGACGTCTGAGCCACCACGTGACCGACCAGGCGTACAACCCGAACAACACCTGCTACCGGCATCCGGACCGGCAGAGCTTCGTGCTCTGCCAGCGCTGCGGGCGGACGATCTGCCCGGAGTGCCAGACGCCGGCCGCGGTCGGGGTGCACTGCCCTGAGTGCGTGCGCGAGCAGCGTGCGCAGTTCCAGGCGAACCGTCGGGCGTCCGGAGGCCCCAGCGGGCTGACGGTCGCCCGGCGGCGCTTCGCCATGCTCGACCAGAAGGCGACGGTCGTGATCGTCGTCGTGTCCGCCGTGCTCTGGTTGCTCAACCAGGTGACCGGCGGGTACGTCAACGCCTGGCTGAGCTATTTCACGCCCGCGATCGGCTCGCAGCCGTGGCGGCTCGTGACCGGGCTGTTCGTCCACTCCTCCTTCTTCCACATCCTGTTCAACATGTGGGCGGTGTGGATCTTCGGGCGGATGCTCGAGAACATCCTCGGCACGTGGCGGTTCGTCGCGCTGTACTTCCTGGCTGGCCTCGGTGGTGACCTCGCCGTCTCGTTGCTGAGCCCCGCGACGCCGGTGGTCGGTGCCTCCGGCGCGATCTTCGGGTTGTTCGCGGCGTTCTTCGTGATCCAGCGGAGCCTCGGTTACAACGCCGTGCAGCTCCTGGTCATCATGGGGCTCAACCTCGTGGTCGGCTTCCTGCCCGGTACCGCGATCTCGTGGCAGGCGCACGTGGGCGGAATCGTCCTCGGGTTCATCACCGGGTTCGTCTTCGCGCGCACCCGGAACATCCGGCAGCGTCGTCTGCAGATCGGACTCCTGGTCGCCGAGGCCGTCGTGCTCGTCGGGCTGATCTACGCCGCGTACGCGGGCCTGTCGATCGGTGTCGGCATCTGAAACGTCTCGGCGACCATCGCCACCCGAACGCCCCGTTGCGCTTGCAACGGGGCGTTCGTCGTTTCCACAGGCCGGCCCGGAGTTGTCCACAGCTGTGGAGAACACGGTGAGTTACACGCGTGTGATTATCCCCACTGTGGACTCAGCTGTGGATAACTCCGGGAGGGGGATGTGGATGAGTGTGTGGAGAGTGTGGAGAACTGTGGAGAACAGGCGTTCTGGGGAACGGTCGACGGCTAGCAGCCCGTCAGCGTTGTGGAGAACGCCCTGGAGTGCCCGCGAACACGAGAACGCCCGCCGCACCAGCAGGTGCGACGGGCGTCGGAGTGTGTGTGGCCGGGCTGCTACCGCCAGCGCGTGGTCATGAGGAAGCCGATGAACATGATGCCGAAGCCGATCAGGATGTTCCACGACCCGAGCGACGGCACTGGCAGCGTCGTGTTCGAGATGTAGAAGACGATCACCCAGGCGAGCCCGATGAGCATGAAGCCGAACATGACCGGCTTGAACCACACGGGGTTCGGCTGGTCCCCCGCGGTGTCGACCGAGTCGGCTCGGGTCCTCCGGGCGGGCTTGGTGCGGTCCTTGTCCTTGGCCATGGCCGGTATCCTACCGTGACCACGGGTGTGGGAAGACTCTCAGCCCGCTGCACACATCCCCCACGAGTACGGTGAACCGCCATGACCAAGATCCTCGTCGTCGACAACTACGACAGCTTCGTCTACACGCTGAACGGCTACGTCCAGCAGCTCGGGGCGGAGACCGACGTGGTCCGCAACGACGCCTTCCCGGCGTCCGAGATCGCCGACCGCATCGCGGACTACGACGGCGTGCTGCTGTCCCCCGGACCCGGCACCCCCGCGGACGCCGGTGTCTCCGTCGAGACCGTGCACGCAGCGATCGCTGCGGACAAGCCCCTGCTCGGTGTGTGCCTCGGGCACCAGGCCATCGCCGAGGCGCTCGGCGCGACGGTCACCCACGCCGAGGAGCTCATGCACGGCAAGACCTCGCAGGTCGACCATGACGACAGCCCGCTGTTCGCCGGCGTCCCGCACCCCTTCACGGCCACGCGCTACCACTCGCTCGCGATCGTCGACGGCACGGTCCCCGACGAGCTGACGGTCACCGCGCGGACGGGCGGTGGCGTGATCATGGGCGTGCAGCACCGCGAGCACCCCGTGTACGGCGTGCAGTTCCACCCGGAGTCGGTCCTCACGGAGGGCGGCTACCGGATGGTCGGCAACTGGCTGGAAACGACCGGTCTCGAGGGCGCTGCGGAGCGCGCGGCCGGCCTGAACCCGCTCATCGCGGCGCACCGCGCCTGACGACGGCGCCGCGCACACCGAGCGGCCCGTCGCGTGGGACGACCCCACGCCGGATCCGGCGTGGACGTGGCAGAGATGAGCCGCGCCTCCAGGCTGACCTGACGGCCGTCGGATGGCTGCCACAGACGGGAGGCGCGGGTCACGCCCGCCCCGGACCGTCCGTCAGGACGCGGTCAGGTCACTGACCGTCGCCACCGCCGTCGTTCCCGCCGTCCGCCGGTGCCTGCGTCGCCGGCGGCTGGGAGGGCTGGACCGTGCCGGCGCAGTACGTGAGCACGACCGTGCTGCCCTGCGCGATGTCCCCAGCCGGTGCGCTCTGCTGCGTGACCAGACCGCTCGTGCAGGACATGATCGCGTTCGGCGTCACCTTGAGGCCGAGCCCGGTGAGGGTGTCGCTCGCGTTCTGGAACGGCTGCTGCGTCACGTTCGGCAGCTCGACCTTGCCGTTCGAGACGGTGAGGTTCACCACCGTCCCCTTGGTGTGCTTCGACGAGGCCTCGGGGTCGGTGCTCATGACCGTCCCCTCGGGCACCGTCGGCGAGTAGTCGGAGCTGACCGCGCCGACGGCGAAGCCCGCCTGCTCGAGCGCCTTCTGCGCGGCGTCCTGCGTCTGCCCCGCGAGGTCGGGGACGGCGAGCTGTTCGGGGCCGAGCGAGACGATGACGCGGATGTTCTGCTTGCGCGCGACGTTCGTGCCGGACCCGGGTTCGGTGCGGATGACCGATCCCCGATCGACGTCGTCGGAGTTCTCCTCGACCTTGACCGGGACGAGGTCCTTCTTGTCGAGTGCGGCGGCCGCCGAGTCGTAGGTGGCACCGGCGACGTTCGGCACGCTCACCGAGGACGTCACCGGCGGCTTGCCCGGACCGAGGTTCGCGACGAAGAACACGACCGCGACGATGACTGCTGCGGTCAGGATGATGCCGACCCAGATCCACGCCACCGGCGGACGGTTCTGCGTGCGCTGGGGGCGGTGCTCGGCGGTGTCGTCGTCGAGCTCGCGGAAGGCCACCGCCGGGTTCGAGGTCGTGCGGGGGTTGACGCCGAACAGCACCGTGGACGCGTCGTGCGCGGCCTGCTGCTGGAGCTTGCGGGTCGACGCGGGCACCTTGCCCGCTGCGGCCTGCTGGAGTTCGGAGCGGAACTCGGCGGCGTTCTGGTACCGGCGCGTGCGGTCCTTCACCAGGGCGTGCAGCGTGACCGCGTCGAGCGCCGGCGAGACCTCGGGCGTGAGGGACGACGGCGCGACGGGCTGCTCGCTGACGTGCTGGTAGGCGACGGCCACCGGGGTGTCCCCGAGGAACGGCGGGCGCCCGGTGAGCAGCTCGAAGAGCACGACACCGGTGGAGTAGACGTCGGTGCGGGCGTCCACGGTCTCGCCGCGTGCCTGTTCCGGGGAGAAGTACGACGCGGTGCCGAGGATCGACGTGGTCTGGGCGACGGTCGCGGACGTGTCCGTGATGGCCCGGGCGATGCCGAAGTCCATCACCTTGACCTGGCCGGCGTGCGTCACCATGACGTTGGCCGGCTTGATGTCGCGGTGCACGACACCCGCTCGGTGCGAGTACTCGAGCGCGGTCAGGATGCCCTCGGTGATCCGCACGGCCTCGTCCGGGGCGACCGGGCCCTCGCCGATGATGTCGGAGAGCGGTCGGCCCTCGACGTACTCCATGACGATGAAGGGCACCTGCACCTCGGCGCCGGAGGTCTCGGTGACGGTCTCCTCGCCGGCGTCGTAGACGCGGACGATCGTCGGGTGCGCCATGCGGGCGGCCGCCTGCGCTTCCTGGCGGAAACGGGTGCGGAACGCCGGGTCGTTGGCGAGGCTGGGCTTCAGCAGCTTGACGGCCACCTTGCGTCCGAGCCGGGTGTCGTTGCCCAGATGCACAGTGGCCATGCCGCCCCGACCGATGACTTCACCGATCTCGTAGCGGTTGGCGAGGAGGGTGATCCCCGCGGTCACACCTTCTGGCACGTACTCCTCCGAATGTCCGTCCGGGCAAGTGTACGGCAGGGTTCGCTGGTGAGACGCTGGTGACCGGGGGCCCGCACGAACCGTTACGCAACGGTGTCGCGAGCCCCCGTCCGGGGGTCGGTCAGTTGCCGTCCTGCGGGCCCTGGCTCGGGTTGTTGCCGTCCGTCGGGTCGACCGTCGGCTCGTCGGTCGCCTGCCAGGTGTCGCTGGACGCGGCCTCGGACGCAGCCGACGCAGCGAGGTTGCCGCACGTCACGGTGTAGCTCAGCGAGGCCGAGGTGTCGACCGCGTCGATCTGCACGGTGACCGATCGGTGGTCGGCGTCGAGCGTGCCCGAGGTCTGGCTCGAGGAGTCCTTGCCGCCGGTGATCGTGTACGCGTACGACGACACGGTGTACCCGGTCGGGCACGTGGCCGCCGCCCAGCTGAAGGTGACCTGGCCGTCGGCGGACACCGCTCCGGGCGACGCCGAGTTCGGCTGGTTGACCGTCGGCTGCGCCGTGTACTGCTGGAGCACGACGAGCGAGCCGACCGCCAGGCTGCCCGTGGGGCTGATCGACTGGACCGTGTTTGCCTGCTCGGCCTTCGGTGCGGGGTCGCCGTCCTCGACGCGCGAGGTCAGCCCGAGACCCTCGAGCTTCGCCTGGGCGTCGGCGACCGACAGCCCGACGAAGTCCGCCGAGTCCACGGTCACCCGGCTCACGGTCGGGGTGTCGCTCGGGGTCGGCGTCTGGGACGGCGTCGACCGGGCCGAGGACTTCGTCGGGGTCGGCTCCGGCTGGCTGTCGCCGGTCAGTGCGACCGCTGCGATCACCCCGCCGATGACGAGGACCGCGAGGACCCCCACGAGCCACCAGATCCACGCGCGCTTCTTCTTCGGCTCCTCGTCCTCGCCGTCGACCGGCGAGCCCGGGGTGCGCGGACCACCGGCGACGGCACCGGCCTGCGTGCCGATGAGGGCGGTCGCCGCGTCGTTGCCCTGCGCCTGGGGCGGGTTGAACGCGACGGTGCCGCCGGCGGCGATGGCCGGGACGGCGACGGTGGCGGCCGCGACGTCGCCACGGCGGAGCGCCTGTGCCGCACGGGCCAGGTTCGCCGCGGTCGCGGGACGGTCGGCGGGCTTCTTCGCGATGCAGGACATCACGAGGGCCGACACCGGCTCCGGGATGTCCCCCGGGAGCGCCGGCGGCTGCTCGTTGATGTGCGCCATCGCGATGGCGACCTGCGACTCGCCCGTGAACGGTCGGCGTCCGGCCAGGCACTCGTACGCGACGATGCCGAGCGAGTAGATGTCGGTCGACGGCGATGCCGGGTGCCCGCTCGCCTGCTCCGGCGAGAGGTACTGCACGGTGCCCATGACCTGACCGGTCGCGGTGAGCGGCACCTGGTCGGCGATGCGGGCGATGCCGAAGTCGGTGATCTTGACGCGGCCGTCCGGCGTGATGAGCAGGTTGCCCGGCTTGATGTCGCGGTGCACGAGCCCGACGGCGTGTGCGGCCTGCAGGGCGTTCGCGGTCTGCGCGACGATGTCGAGGACCTTGTCGACCGGCAGCGTGTGCTCCCGCTCGATCATGGTCGAGAGCGCCTCGCCGGGGACGAGCTCCATCACGAGGTAGGCGCTGCCGTCCTCCTCGCCGTAGTCGAAGACGTTGGCGATGCCCTCGTGGTTGACGAGCGCGGCGTGGCGGGCCTCGGCGCGGAAGCGCTCGAGGAAGCCCGGGTCGCCGAGGTACTCGTCCTTGAGGATCTTGAGTGCCACGGTCCGGCCGATGACGAGGTCGGTGGCCTGCCACACCTCTCCCATGCCGCCGATGGCGACGCGGGACGAGAGTTGGTACCGCCCACCGAAGGTGAGTCCGCTGGTGGGTCTCATTTGTTCAGCACCGCCTCCATGACTTTCTTCGCGACCGGGGCCGCGACCGTGTTGCCGACTCCGGACTGCCCGAGCCCGCCGCCGTTCCCGACGACGACCGCGACGGCCACCTCGGGGTCCTTCGCCGGGGCGAAGCCCGTGAACCAGAGTGTGTACGGATCGCCCGTGCCGTTCTCGGCCGTGCCCGTCTTCCCTGCGACGTCGACACCGTTGATCTTGGCATTGGTGCCGGTCCCGGAGCTGACGACGCTCTGCATGGCCTCGGTGAGGTCACTCGCCTCGGAGGACGAGAGCGGGTCGCTGTACTGCTTCGGGGAGAACGACTCGACGGTCTTCAGGTCGCTCGTGGTGATCGAGTCGACGAGCGAGGGCTGCATGACCTTGCCGCCGTTTGCGATCCCGGCGGAGACCATCGCCATCTGCAGGGGCGACACCCGGACGCTGGCCTGCCCGAACGAGCTCAGCATCAGCTGCGCGGTGTCGTCGCTGACGTCCGGGTACTGGCTGGCGGTGGCGCGCATCGGCACCTCGATCGCGTCGCCGAACCCGTACTTGTCGGCCATGCTCTTGATCGCGTCGTAGCCGAGCTTCTGCCCGAGCTCCGCGAACGGGATGTTGCACGAGTACTGGATCGCCGTGCGCAGCTTGACCTTGTCGCCGCCGCCGCACGAGCCGCCCTCGGCGTTGTTGATGTAGGTGCTCGTACCGGGCAGCTGCAGGCGCGAGGGGTTCGGGAACTCGGAGTCGAGGGTGTACTTCCCGCCCTCGAGCGCGGCCGACGCCACGACGAGCTTGAAGACGGACCCGGGCGTGTAGAGGTCGCCGCCGATGGCCCGGTTCTGCAGGGGCTTCGCCGCGTTCGTCTCGAGCGCCTTGTACTGGTCGATGACGTTCTGCGTGTCGTGCGACGTCAGCGTGTTCGGGTCGTAGCTCTGCTTCGACACCATCGCGAGGATCTTGCCGGTCTTCGGCTGGATCGCCACGACCGCGCCGGTGTTGTCGCCGAGCGCGTCGTACGCCGCCTGCTGGACGTCGGGGTCGATTGTCAGGTTGACGTTGTCGCCCTGGACGTCCTGCCCGGTCAGGATCGCGTTGAGGTTCTGGAAGAACGAGGCGTCGGAGTTGCCGGAGAGCACGGTGTTCTCGGCGCTCTCGATGCCGGCGTTCCCCTGCCCGATCGTGAAGTACCCGGTGACGGCGGAGTAGAGGTCGCCGTTCGTGTACTTCCGCTGGTACTGGTACTGGTCGTCCACCGGGGTCGACTCGGCGATCGGACTGCCGTTGACGAGGATCGCGCCGCGCTTCGTCGAGTAGCTGGCGAGGATGGTCCTCGAGTTCCGGGAGTCCGCGCGGAGCGAGTCCGCCGAGAAGAACTGGATGGACGTCGTCGACACGAAGAGTGCGACGAACATGAGCACGATGACGGTCGAGACACCGCGGAGCTGTCGGTTCACCGGCTGCGCTCCTTCCTGGTCGCCCCGCGGCCACGGGCAGCCGGGATCGCACCCTGCTGCACGCGCTGTTCGGCGGGGATTGCATCGGTCAGGCGCAGCAACATCGCGGCGATGATCCAGTTGGCGACGAGGGACGAACCACCCGCGGCCATGAACGGCGTCGTCAGGCCGGTGACCGGGATCACGCGGGTGATGCCGCCGACGACGACGAACACCTGCAGGGCGATGATGAAGCCGAAGCCCACGCCGAGCAGCTTGCCGAAGTCGTCCTGCGCCATGAACCCGACCCGCAGGCCTCGTGACGCCAGGATGATGAAGAGGGCGAGGATCGCGAAGACGCCGATGAGCCCGAGCTCCTCGCCGAGCGACGCGATGATGTAGTCCGCGTTTGCGACCGGCGTGATGTACGGCCGACCCTGGCCGAGCCCGGTGCCGGTGATCCCGCCGTTCGCGAAGCCGAACAGGCCCTGGACGAGCTGGTAGCTGCCCTGCGTCTGCCGGGTGAAGATCTCCTGGTTGAACGGGTCGAGCCACTGCTCGAACCGGCCGTGCACGTAGACCAGGACGGACTGGGCGACGAGCGCACCGCCGACGAACAGCGCGAGGCCGATGACGACCCAGCTCAGTCGCGCCGTCGCGACGTAGATCATCACGAGGAACAGGCCGAAGTAGAGCAGCGCGGTGCCGAGGTCGCGCTGGAACACCAGGACGCCCATCGCCGCGGCCCACATCACGAGGATCGGGCCGAGGTCGCGGGCACGCGGGAACGTCATGCCGAGGAACTTCCGGCCGACGATCGACAGCGAGTCCCGCGCGGTCACGAGGTAGCCGGCGAAGAACAGCGCCATCGTGATCTTGGCGAGCTCGCCCGGCTGGAAGGTGAACGATCCGACCTTGATCCAGACCCGCGCGCCGTTCACGTTGAGCCCGATGCCGGGCAGCATCGGCAGCAGCAGCAGCGCGATGGTCAGGAACATGAAGATGTACCGGTACCGCTGCAGGAACCGGTGGTTCCGGACGACCGAGACCGTGATGATCGCCAGCACCATGGCGAGCATGGTCCAGACGATCTGCTTCACGCCGATCGCACCCCAGCCGGTCAGGCCGTTGTGCACGTCGATGCGGTAGATCTCGGCGATCCCGATGCCGTTCAGCACGAGGGCGACCGGCAGGATGAACGGGTCGGCGTTCTTCGCGACGACCCGCAGCACGACGTGCATGACCAGCGCGAGGCCGAGGATGCCCGCGCCGGTCCACAGCACCGAGGTGTCGAAGAGCCTGCCCTTCGTGCCGAGCTGCACGAGCACCATGGCGCCGGCGCAGATGCCGCACGCGATCACGAGCAGCACGAGCTCGAGGTTGCGGGCGCGCGCGGGCTCCCGCAGCTTGATCGTGATCGCCTGCGTGAAGGACTGGGCGGTGGCGCTGCTCATCGCTTCGCCCCGGGAGACGGTGACGGCGATCCGGTCGAGGACGACGAGGGCGTCGGCGACGGCGAACTGCCGTCACCGCCGGTGCCGGCCTGGTCCTGTCCGGTCGCCGCGGCCTTGCGCAGGCGCTCGACGATCTCGCGCGCGTCGTCGAGCGACTGCGCGTTGATGGTGGAGCGGACGTTCTCGCGGGTGTAGTCCGGCAGTCCGGACACCGAGATGTCGGTGTCCTCGTACACGTCGGACAGGGCGATCGGACCGATCGACTGCTGGACGCCCTTGTAGATCGCGACCGAGCCGCGGTCGGTCCCGACGTAGTAGTGGTCCTGGATGATCCGCCAGCCGAGGAACACGGCACCGACGAGGACGGCGACCGCCACGACGAGCGCGATCGTCCACGAGACCCGGCGACGGATGCGCCGACGGCGGTCCTCGGCGATGAGTTCGGCGAAGAACTGGTCGGACTCCGGTTCGAAGTGCGAGTCCTCGGGGGCCGTCGTGACCTTGAGGGGGTGGAGCAGGATCGTGGGGAGGCGGATCGGCTTGCGTCCGGTCGACGCCTCGAAGGTGAGCGGGGCCGCGGCGGAGCCCACGGTCGTGGCCGCGTCGTCGTCGTCCTCGGGCTCGGTGTCCGTGACGTCCATGACGACGACGGTGACGTTGTCGGGCGCGCCGTGGTCGAGCGTCTCCTTCACGAGGCGCTGCGTGACCTGGTTCGCGTCCATGTTCGACGCGAGCGCGTGCCGGATGCGCTCTTCCGCGAGGTACGACGACAGCCCGTCGGAGCAGAGCAGCCAGCGGTCGCCCGGCTGGATGTCCATGATCGCGGTGTCGACCTCCGGTGCGGCGTCGACGTCGCCGAGCACGCGCATGAGGACGGAGCGACGGGGGTGGACCGCGGCTTCCTCCGGGGTGATCCGGCCGCTGTCCACGAGACGCTGCACGAAGGTGTGGTCGGAGGTGATCTGCTGCAGCTCGCCGTCGCGGTGCCGGTAGATGCGCGAGTCGCCGATGTGCGCGATGGCGACCTGTTCGCCGACGCGGATCATCGCGGACACCGTCGTGCCCATGCCCGTGAGCTCCTGGTGCTCGAACACCGTCTCGGTGATGAGCTGGTTCGCGGCGATGAGCGCCGACTGCAGCGCGAACTCGGCGTCGTGCGCCGACGGGAACTCGCGGTCGACCTCCCTGATGCGCCGGATCGCGATCGCCGAGGCGACGTCGCCCCCGGCGTGCCCGCCCATGCCGTCGGCCACCGCGAACAGGTGCTGCCCGGCGTAGCCGGAGTCCTGGTTGTTCGCGCGGATGCGTCCGACGTGGGACACAGCGGCGCTCAGCGTGCGAGCGGTCATCCCGGGTTACCGCCGCAGCTCGAACGTCGTCGTCCCGATCGTGATCGGCGTCCGCTCGGCCACGGTCACGGGAGCGGTCACCTTCTGACCGTTGACGAACGTGCCGTTCGTGGACTCGAGGTCGGTGAGCACCCAGCCGTCGGCCCGGAGGTCGAGGCGGGCGTGGTTGGTGGACGTGTAGTCGTCCCGGATGACGACGTTTGACTCGCTCGAGCGGCCGATCGTGATCGGTCCGCCGCCGAGCGGCATCTCCATGCCCTCGCGCGATCCCTCGGTGATCACGAGGCGGGTCGCAGCCGGCGTGGCGGGCTGCTGCGCGCCTCCTGGCTGACCGATGAGGTCGGTGAAGGCCCCTGCGGACGCGGCGGCCGGAGCCGCTGCCGCGGGGACGACCGGGGTCGTCGGACCGGACGCACCGGCCTTCGGATCGGTGGGGATCGTGCGCACGCGCTGGCCGAACAGATCGCTCCGCAGGGCGAAGACGATCACGAACACGAACAGCCAGAGCACCGCGAGGAACGCGAAGCGCAGGACGAGCAGGGTCAGCCCTGTGGTCACCTGGCACCTCCGTCGTTCTCGGGTATCACCCGGAACACCATACGGGTACGACCGATCTCGATCGTGGAATCCGGCTCCACGATCGCCTGCTGGAAGCGCTCGCCGTTCAGCTTCGACCCGTTCGTCGACCCGAGGTCGTTGGCCTGGGCGTGCTTGCCGTCCCAGATGACCTCGACGTGCTTCCGGCTCGTCCCGGTGTCGGCGACGGTGATGTCGGCGTCCGTCCCGCGGCCGATCACGGTGCGCCCGCGCTGCAGCTTGTGCCGCTGTGAACCGATGTCGAGCACCGCGACCCACGCGACGTCGCGCTGCACGGTCGTCGAGTCGATCTGCAGGATCCCGGTGGAGAGCGTGCCGTCCTGGCGCAGGCGGATCGTGACCGGTCCGGAGAAGGAGTAGTTCTGCGCGACGGCGTGCTGCTGCACCATCTGCGAGAGCTCGTCGACGAGCGGTCGGCCGATGTCGTTCATCCGCGTGTAGTCCGGCGGCGCGAGGCGCACGGTGAACTCGTTCGGCACGAGGATGCGTTCGCGTGAGACGACGGCAGCCTTGGTGTCGAGCTCGCGGCGGAGTGCGCTCGAGATCTCGACGGGCTGCACGCCGGAGCGGAAGGTCTTCGCGAACGCGCCGTTCACGGCGCGCTCCAGCCCTCGCTCGAAGCTGTCCAACAGGCCCATGGGTCTCCAGTGTTCTCGGTCGTCGACCTCTGCATGGTAGTGGTTGGCGTCTGGCAGCGTCTGTGCGTGGTAGTGTTCTCGGGCTGGCGCGAGTGGCGGAATTGGTAGACGCGCACGGTTCAGGTCCGTGTGCTGGAAACGGCGTGGGGGTTCAAGTCCCCCCTCGCGCACCAGGCAACGGAGAAGGCCCCCGGAGTGATCCGGGGGCCTTCTCGCGTTCCGTGGCGGCGTCAGTCCCGCGGGTGGTCGGGATCCGCCGGCCTGGAGGCGCGGCTCGGCTCGGCACCGTCGGCGCGCCGGAAGAAGGGGCGCGCGCTGGGCAGGAACAGCAGCACCGCGGCGACGACCGAGAGCAGGATCAGCGCGGTGGAGAGGCCGCCGTCGCTGATGCTCAGGACCGCGCGGAGCGCGGCGATCGCGACGAGGACGATGCGGGCGACGGCCGATCCGCGGAGGACCAGGAACGTCGCGGCGGCCACCAGGGCCCAGACGACGAACGACAGCACGATCGCGAGGGCGCCGCCGAACCCGGTCAGTCCCGCCCCGGACACCGAGACGACGACGGTGGAGACGACGCCGACGACCAGCCACACGGCCCAGAGGACGACCGCCGTCCGGACGACCGGGGGTGGGGTCCGGCGCGATCGCCTG
The DNA here is from genome assembly GCF_047977705.1 of Curtobacterium sp. LFS084. Lineage (NCBI taxonomy): Bacteria > Bacillati > Actinomycetota > Actinomycetes > Micrococcales > Microbacteriaceae > Curtobacterium > Curtobacterium sp. LFS084. Next base: position 129,342 of record NZ_JBFPFM010000001.1, on the reverse strand, counting down.
AGGTCGTTCGTCGTCGTCATGGTCGCCCCGTCCCCGCCGCTCCCTGGTGCGGCGTGACGATCGTACCGGCGGCCTCGGCGCCAGGGCGGGACGCTAGCGTGGCGGCGTGGACGACGCGCGCACGACCGACCCCCGACCCGGCACCTCCGTCCCGGACGCCCGCGGCCGCACCGGCCTCGACGCCGTCGGACGTGGTCTCGACCGCAACCCGGACGTGGTCGTCCGCGACGTCGAGGTCGTGTCCGACGGCTGGCACGTGCTCCGCCGCACCACGCTCGACGTCCGGCGCCGTGACGGTCGCTGGGACCGGCAGCAGCGCGAGACGTACGACAGGGGCAACGGTGCCGCCGTGCTGCCGCACGACCCCGAGCGCGACACCGTGCTGCTCACCCGGCAGTTCCGCTGGCCCGCCTACGTCAACGGCCATCCGGACGGGATGCTCGTCGAGGCGGCGGCGGGGCTCCTCGACGAGGACGACCCGGAGACGGCCGTGCGGCGCGAGGCGGAGGAGGAGCTCGGGATCCGGCTCGGCACCGTCACGAAGGTGTTCGATGCGTTCATGAGCCCCGGGTCCGTGACCGAGCGCGTGCACGGGTACGTCGGTGCCTACACGCCCGCCGACCTCGTGGCGGCCGGCGGCGGGCTGGAGGACGAGGGCGAGGACATCGAGGTGCTCGAGCTCCCGTTGGACGAAGCCCTGGCGATGGTCGCGGACGGGCGCATCGCCGACGGGAAGACGATCATGCTCCTGCAGTGGGTGGCGCTGCGGCGCTGAGGGCTGCGTCGTCGAGCCCGACGGCGCGGGCGGTCGTCGTGCGGACCAGCCCCTCTCGGACGGGTCGGTCGAGGTAGTCCACCAGGGCGTACCCGTTCGTGGCGTCCACGAGCGCGAACAGCAGGCGTCCGACCGCGTCCGGGTCGTCGGTGCGCATGACCCCGGCGCGCACGCCGTCGCGGACCACGCCGGTGGCGAGGGCCTGCCAGTCGTCCATGACCTCGCGGGCGGCGGTCGCGAGCGCCGCGTTCGTCCGGCCGAGGCTCCACGCGTCCGCCCACAGTGCGGCGACGTCGTCGCGGGCCGGGTCGGCGATGCACGCGAGCAGGGTCGCCAGCCGTCCGACCGGGTCGGCCCCCTCGCGCACGATCCGGGCGACCTCGGCCACCTCGGTGCTCGCGACGGTGCGGAAGGTGTCGCCGACGAGGTCCTCCATCGCCGGGCGGTAGTGCGCCACGAGGGACGGCGCCACACCGATGGCCGCGGCGACCCCGCGCAGGGTCACGGCAGCGAGGCCCTCGGCACGGGCGACGGCGACGGCCGCCTCGGCGATCTGGGTGTCCCGCTCGGCCGGGCTCAGGCGCCGGCGGGTCGGAGTGGTCGGCACGACGCCAGCCTAGGCGCGGCTCACGCGCCCTCGACGACGAACGCCGCCCAGAGGTCGGCGCGGGTCGCGAACACCGACAGGTCCCGGTCGAGGAGCCGTCCGGCGTGCTCGACCCGGGCGCGTGCGGTGTGCCGGTGGATGCCGAGGGCCTGTGCGGTGCGGTCGTACTCGCAGTTCTGCTCGAGCCAGGCCCGCACGGTGCGGGTGAGCTCGGTCCCGGCCGTCCGGTCATGGTCGACGAGCGGTGCGAGGAACGCGCGGGCCACGGCACCGGCGTCGACGTCCACGTGGGCGAGGTGGGCGAGCACCCCCTCGCGGGCGAGGTCGCCGAACTCGGTGGTGCCCGGACGTCCCTGACGGCGTCGGTCGAGCGCCTGCACGGCCTCGGTCCGGGCGCGGCCGAAGTACCGGTAGGAGGCGCCGTCCGAGAGCCCGGCGTGCAGGTCGAAGCGGTCCACGAGCTCCTCGACGATCCCGGTGTCCTCGGCGCCGACGCACAGGAAGAGCTCGTCGTCCGTCGCGAAGAAGAGCTGCCCGGGGCGGTCCTGCACCCAGAGTTCGAGCAGGTCCACCACGGTGTCGAGGTCCTGGTCGGGGACGTCCACGGCGGCGATCCGGACGGGCTCCGGCGGCAACGGTCCCCACACCTCGCGCGAGGTCGAGTCCACCACGGCGGGGTCGCCCACCGACAGCATCGTCAGGAGTCCGGTGCGGAGGAGCCCTCGCGCACGGGCGAGCTCGCGGTTCTGCTGCAGTGCGAGACCGGCCAGCGCGATCACCGCGGTCACGACCTCGCGGCCGGCCCGGTCGAGCGTCCCGCCGTTCGCGATCGCGAGGACGCCGCTGAGGTGTCCGCCGCTGCCGAGCGTCTGCAGCGTGAACCCGGTGCGGTGCTCGGTCGTCACCGGCAGGCTCGCGCGCGCACCGGCACGGAGCAGCCGGAGCGATTCGGCCCGGAGCACCTCGAGGTCCTCGGTCGTGACGCCCGCTGCCGGGTGTCCACGGTCGAGCCGCCCGGAGAGGTCGAACAGTCCGACCCACCCGTCGAGCTGCCGGGACAGCTCGGCGATGGTCGCCCCGAGGCCGTCCGGACGCATGGCCGCGAGCGAGATGGCGCGCTGCGCGGCGAGGGCCCAGGCGTTCCGGGCGTTGGCGTCACGGGCGACGGCGTCCGCGTTCGCCTGCGCGACGGCGATGAACGAGGTCGCGTACGGCACCTCGAAGAGTGCGAGCCCCTGCTCGGTGCAGGCGTCGACCAGCTGTGGCGGGGTGCCGGTGCGCACGACCTCGTCGCCGAACCCGAGCGCGACCACGCCCCGGCGCACCAGTCGGGCGACGTAGGCGTCGGCGACCTCAGCCGTGACCTCGGTGTCCACGCCGAACTGGGTGCCCGTGGTGAGCAGTCCCTGCCCGTCCGCGAGGAACGGCGTCGGGTCCTCGAGGTCCGAGCTGTGCAGCCAGGACAGTGGCGCGTCGAGGGCCGCGTCGGTCGCCGTGAGGAGCCGGAGCCGCAGGTCGGCGCGGTGCAGCAGGGAGCGCAGGGTCGCGGGCATGGGTGCACCCTATCCCTCGCGTCGATCGGGGTGGCCGTCGGTGTACACGATGGACAGCCCCGCCGTGGGCGGGTGGCTCCTACGATCGCCGCATGTCCTCCACCGCTGCACCCTCGACCAGCGCCGCCACGGGTGGCCCCTCGCTGCCGCAGGAACGGCGGCTCGTCACCGAGGTGCCGGGTCCCCGCTCCCGGGCGCTCCTCGAACGGAAGGCCGCCGCCGTCGCGTCCGGTGTCGGGGTCGCGGTGCCGATCGCGGTCGTCGCGGCCGGTGGCGGCGTGGTCGTCGACGCGGACGGCAACTCGCTCGTGGACCTCGGCTCCGGGATCGCCGTCACGAGCGTCGGCAACGCGCACCCCGGCGTCGTCGCCGCCGTGCAGGAGCAGGTCCAGGCGTTCACCCACACGTGCTTCACCATCGCCGCCTACGACGGGTACGTCGAGGTCGCCGAGGCGCTCAACCGGCTCACCCCCGGTGACCACGCCAAGAAGACCGCCCTGTTCAACTCCGGCGCCGAGGCGGTCGAGAACGCGGTGAAGATCGCCCGCAAGCACACCGGTCGGCAGGCGATCGTGGTGTTCGACCACGCCTACCACGGCCGGACGAACCTGACGATGGCGCTCACCGCGAAGAACCAGCCCTACAAGAACGGCTTCGGTCCGTTCGCCTCCGAGGTCTACCGCGTCCCGATGTCGTACCCGTTCCGCGACGGCGGGCTGTCCGGCGTCGAGGCCGCGAAGCGCGCGATCACGCAGATCGAGAAGCAGGTCGGCGCCGAGAACACCGCCGCGGTGCTCGTCGAGCCGATCCAGGGCGAGGGCGGCTTCGTCGTGCCGGCCCCCGGCTTCCTCGCCGCGCTGTCGGAGTGGACCACCGCGAACGGCGTCGTGTTCATCGCCGACGAGGTGCAGACCGGCTTCGCCCGCACCGGCGCGATGTTCGCGAGCGAGCACGAGGGCATCGTCCCCGACGTCGTGACGACCGCGAAGGGCATGGCCGGCGGCATGCCGCTGTCCGCCGTCACCGGGCGTGCGGAGATCATGGACTCCGCCCACGTCGGCGGGCTCGGCGGCACCTACGGCGGCAACCCGGTCGCGTGCGCCGCAGCGCTCGCCGCGATCCACGCCTTCGAGCACGACGGGCTGGTCGAGCGCGCGGCGGCGATCGGCGACGTGCTGCTCGGACAGCTCCGCGCCGCGCAGTCGACCGACCCCCGCATCGGCGACGTCCGTGGCCGCGGTGCCATGGTCGCGATCGAGCTCGTCGACCCGGCCACCGGCGAACCCGACGCCGCGCTCACCGGCCGTGTGGTCAAGTACGCGTACGAGCACGGCGTGATCGTGCTCACCGCGGGGACGTACGGCAACGTCCTCCGCTTCCTCCCCCCGCTCGCGATCGACGACGCCCTCCTCGGCGAAGGCCTGGACGTCGTCCTGGAAGGACTCGCCGCAGCATGACCGACACCCAGACCGACCACAGCACCCACACCGACCGCAGCGCGGCCGTCCGCACCGATGCCGAACGCGAGCTCCTCGCGACGGTCCCCACGGGCCTCCTGATCGACGGCACCTGGCGAGCGGCGTCCGACGGTGCGACGTTCCCGGTGGTCGACCCGTCGACCGGCGAGACGCTCCTCGAGATCGCCGATGCAACCCCCGAGGACGGTGTCGCCGCCCTGGACGCCGCCGAAGCGGCCAAGCGCGGCTGGGCGACGACCCCGCCGCGCCAGCGTGCCGAGGTCCTCCGCCGCGCCTTCGACCTGCTCCAGGAACGTCGTGCCGACTTCGCCCTCCTCATGACCCTCGAGATGGGCAAGCCCCTCGCCGAGGCGAACGGCGAGGTCACCTACGGCGGCGAGTTCCTCCGCTGGTTCTCCGAGGAGGCCGTCCGCATCGGTGGCTCCTACGGGACGAACCCCGAGGGCACCGGCCGCGCGATCGTCAGCCACAAGCCGGTCGGTCCGGCCTTCCTCATCACCCCCTGGAACTTCCCGCTCGCGATGGCCACCCGCAAGGTCGCCCCGGCGCTCGCCGCCGGGTGCACGGTCGTCGTGAAGCCCGCCGAGCTCACCCCGCTCACCACCCTGCTGTTCGCCGACCTGCTGCTCGAGGCCGGTGTGCCGGCCGGGGTCGTCAACGTCGTGCCGACCACCCACGCCGGTGCGCTCTCCGAGCCGATCATCGCCGACCCCAGACTCCGGAAGCTGTCCTTCACCGGGTCGACGCCGGTCGGCCGGACCCTCCTCGCGCAGGCGGCGCAGAACGTGCTCCGGACGAGCATGGAGCTCGGCGGCAACGCCCCGTTCCTCGTGTTCGCCGACGCGGACCTCGACCTCGCCGTCGACGGTGCGCTCGCCGCGAAGTTCCGGAACACCGGGCAGGCGTGCACCGCGGCCAACCGGTTCCTCGTGCACGAGGACGTCGCCGAGGAGTTCGCCCGGCGGCTCGCGGCACGCGTCGAGGCCATGGCCGTCGGTCGCGGCACCGAGGACGGCGTCGCCATCGGACCACTCATCGACCAGCGCGCCGTCGACAAGGCGCACCGGCTCGTCACCGACGCGCTCGACCGCGGCGCCAGCCTCCGGACCGGTGGCCACCCCGTCGACGGCCCCGGCACGTTCTACGCGCCGACCGTCGTCACCGACGTGCAGCCCGGCAGCGACCTGCTCCACGACGAGATCTTCGGACCCGTCCTCGCGATCCGCACGTTCTCGACCGAGGACGAGGCGATCGACGCGGCGAACGACACCGAGTACGGCCTCGTCGGCTACGCCTTCACCGAGGACCCGGCCCGCGGGCAGCGGCTCATGGAGCAGCTCGAGACCGGCATGCTGGGGCTCAACACCGGCGTCGTCTCGAACGCGTCGGCGCCGTTCGGCGGGGTCAAGCAGTCCGGCCTCGGCCGCGAGGGCGGCGGCGAGGGCATCGCCGAGTACCTCGAGACCATGTACACGCTGACGCCCGACCCGTTCGGGCGCACGAAGGGAGCGCAGCGATGACCATCGAGAAGGACGTCGTCGTCATCGGCGCCGGGGTCACCGGCCTCATCGCCGCGAACCGGCTCGTCGCCGAGGGGAAGACCGTGGCGGTGCTCGAGGCCCGCGACCGCGTCGGCGGCCGCACGTGGACGAACGACATCGAGGGCGTCACCCTCGAGATCGGCGGCCAGTGGGTGTCCCCGGACCAGACCGCGCTCCTCGAGACCCTCGACGAGCTCGGACTCGACACCTACGACCGCTTCCGCGAGGGCTCCAGCGTCTACGTCGACGAGCACGGCACCCGCACCGAGTACACCGGCGACATCTTCCCGCTGCCCGAGGCCACCGCCGTCGAGATCGAGCGGCTCGTGGCCGTCGTCGACGAGTACGTCGCGAAGGTCGATCCCGACCGTCCGTGGGAGACCCCGGACGCCGCGGCGCTCGACGAGGTCTCCTTCCGCGAGTGGCTCCGCCGGCTGAGCGACGACCGGGTCGCGACCGAGAACGTCGAGCTGTTCATCGCCGGCGCCATGCTGACGAAGCCCGCCCACACCTTCTCGGCGCTGCAGGCGCTGCTCATGGCGGCCTCCGCGGGGAGCTTCTCGAACCTCGTCGACGCCGACTTCATCCTCGACAAGCGCGTCGTCGGCGGGATGCAGCAGGTCGCCGAGCGGCTCGCCGAGCGGCTCGGCGCCGACGTCCACCTGAACGCCCCGGTCCGCACGCTGCGCTGGGACGACGAGGGGGTCGTCGCGCTCGCCGACGGCGGCATCGAGGTCCGTGCCCGCCAGGCGCTCGTGGCCGTCCCACCGCCCCTGTACTCGCGCATCTCCTACGAGCCGCCGCTGCCCCGACGGCAGCACCAGCTCCACCAGCACCTGTCGATGGGCTTCGTCATCAAGGTGCACGCCGTCTACGACCGGCCGTTCTGGCGGGGCGCCGGGCTGTCCGGGACCGCGTTCAGCCCGTACGAGCTCGTGCACGAGGCGTACGACAACTCCATGCACGGCTCGGAGCAGGGAACGCTCGTCGGGTTCGTCTCCGACCAGCACGCCGACGACGTCTTCGCGCTGTCGACGGCGGACCGCAAGGCCCGGGTGCTCGACTCCCTCGCGCACTACTACGGCGACGAGGCACGTCGTCCGGTCGTCTACTACGAGAGCGACTGGGGCACCGAGGAGTGGACCCGTGGCGCGTACGCGGCGAGCTTCGACCTCGGTGGACTCGTCCGCTACGGCGCCGACCAGCGCGCGGCGGTCGGACCGATCCGCTTCGCGTCGAGCGACCTCGCCGGACACGGGTACCAGCACGTGGACGGGGCGGTGCGGATGGGCCGCGAAGCGGCCGTCGAGATCCTCGCGGCCCTGCCGCAGCCGGCGGTGCAGTAGACCCACGGCGAGACGGACGGGAGGCGCGGTGCCAGCCCGCATCGTCCCTCCCGTCACGGCGGTCGTGCCGCTGGCGCGTCACGACGGAACCGGCGGGTGGGGCCCTCCTCCCGTCCGTCATCGGTGTGGGTCCGCTCGGTACGGTCGTCCCATGGGAGACCAGCACGACGAGGCCGTGGCGATCCGCCCGGCGACCGCCGCCGACGCCGAGGGGATCGCGCGCGTGCACACCACGTCGTGGCGCGAGACCTACGGCCGGTTCGTGGACGATCCGGACAGCAACCCCTGGTTCGACCTGGGACGGCGACTCGAGATGTGGCGCGGGAACCTCGCCCAGGGGGCGTTCGACGCCGTCGTCGCCGAGGACGCCACGGGGATCGTCGGCTTCGCCGCGGTCCAGCCGACGTCGGAACCCGACGCCGTGCGGCCGGAGGAGCTCACCATGCTCTACGTGCTCGAGCGTGCCCCCGGGACGGCAGCGGTCAAGCGCTCCTCGACGCCGTGCTCGGTGCGCGTCCGGCATCGCTGTGGGTCGCCGAGGACAACCCGCGGGCGCACGCCTTCTACCGACGGAACGGCTTCGTCGCCGACGGCGCGACGTCGAGCTTCGGCCCGATCGACACGACGGTGCGGCTCGTCCGCTGAGCGCCCCGCCGCTGGACGGACACCGGACGCAGCGCGCGTACGGTCCGGGACATGACGGACACCAGCGGAACCAGCGACCCCACCGACGCCGAGCGGCAGTACACCGAGGACCTGCCGGACGGCTCGCCCTCGGGCGATGCCACGATGGACCCGGAGCAGGACAGCGACCACGACTCCGGAGGCGAGCCCGCAGACCCCGAGTAGCGCGGTCTGGTCCGCGCCCTCGTCAATCGGCGGCGCGGATGGGTTCGCCGGTGTCAGGATCCCAACCGACGACCCGGGGCTGCGCGACCTTCGGTGCACGGCGTGGTCGCGGCGGGAAGTACCCGCGAGCAGCGGGCAGGTACGGCACGAGCGCGGCGACGGCGCCCAGTGCGCCGTTCACGGTGGCGAGTCCGTACGGCGGCAGGAGCGCGCCGATGGCTCCGACCACACCGAGCACGGCCATCCAGAACCGCGCGCGTCCGGAGCCACGACCGACGCGGAGTGCACCGAACACGAACCAGGCGAGGAGCGCCAGCCCGACGACGAACGGCACCAGGGTCCAGGGGCCACCGGACGACACCGTCCCGGGCAGGTCCACGAGCCGTGCGACCAGGTCGCACGCGAACAGCACGAGCCAGAGCACGACGGCAGCGGTCACGAGGACGGGGCGGGAAGTCGGGGAACCGGTGGTCACGTGGTGATCCTAGAGCTGGAGTTGCGCTGCGCACCACGGAGTGAGTCCGCTGGTCGGGCGGCCGGACCTCAGACTCCGACGAGCCGCTCGGCCGCCGCACGCGCGGCCGCCGCCCAGGGCTTGGACGGGTCGGCCTGCGCGCTCGCCATCGCGCCGTCGTAGAGCAGGCAGAGCTGCAGCGCCGTGCCGTCGGGGTCCGCCGTGCCGGCATCGGCGAGCAGCGACGTGAAGAGAGTCCGGACCCACGCGCGGTGCTCGAGTGTCACGTCGTGTGTCGGATGCCCGGCGCCGTACTCCGCCTCGACGTTGATGAACGGGCAGCCGCGGTACCCCGGCGCTTCGAACCACTCCCCGAGCAGGTCGAACACCGCCAGGACGCGGTCGCGCGGCGTGCTGCCACGCTCGGGGAGCTCGACCGCGACGTGCTCCTGCCACGACCGGCTCCGACCCTGGAGGTAGCCGAGCACCAGGTCGTCCTTCGTCCGGAAGTGCGTGTAGAGGCTCGCCTTCGAGATGTCCGCCTCGGCAGCGACCTGGTCCACCCCGACCGCGTGGATCCCCTGCTCGTAGAAGAGCCGGTCGGCGGTGGCGACCGCACGCTCGTACGCGGGGCGGCGGCGCGTGCGGCCGGTCGTGGTGTCGGACATGGTTTGACTTTACTGCACTGATCTGTACAGTTACCAGCACCGTAACCAAACCGATCTGTTCAGTTAGGACATCGACCATGACCACCACCGCCCTCGTCACCGGATCCACCAGCGGCATCGGCCGCGCCACCGCCGAACGCCTCGCCGCCCAGGGGATGCACGTCGTCGTCTCCGGCCGGAACGCCGAGCGGGGTGACGAGGTCGTGCGGGGGATCCGGGCTGCCGGCGGCGCGGCCGACTTCGTCCGAGCGGACCTGCGCGACGCCACCAGCGCGAAGGAGCTCGCCGAGGCGGCCCTCGCGATCGGTGACGGGCGGGTCGACGTGCTCGTCAACAGCGCGGGCATCTTCCCCTTCGGTGCCACGGCTGACACCACCTCGGACGGTTTCGACGAGGTGTACGACATCAACGTGAAGGCGCCCTACTTCCTGGTCGCCGCCCTGGCGCCGGGGATGGCCGAGCGCGGCGCGGGCGCGATCGTGAACGTCACGACGATGGTCGCGGAGTTCGGTGCGGCGGGCATGGGCCTGTACGGCTCGACGAAGGCCGCGCTCGTCCTGCTGACGAAGTCGTGGGCGGCCGAGTTCGGCCCCGCCGGTGTCCGCGTGAACGCCGTGAGCCCCGGCCCGACCCGGACCGAGGGCACGGCTGCGATGGGGGAGAGCCTCGATCAGCTCGCCGCGGCCGGTCCCGCCGGCCGTCCGGGCACCGCCGGCGAGATCGCCGAGGCGATCGTGTTCCTCGCGACGGATGCAGCGTCCTTCGTGCACGGCGCGGTCCTGCCGGTGGACGGTGGCCGGATCGCGGTCTGACGCGACCCGCTGACGGACGGGAGGCGCGGTTCCAGCTGGTACCGCGCCTCCCGTCCTGCACGCAGCCGCGTCACGGATCGCCCGCGGCCCGCCCGTCGGGGTACGTCGGGACGCCGGGGTCACAGTGGCCGTTCTGTAGAAGGACGACATGACCACTTCCTCCCGCACGCCGCTCGGCGTGACGCTCGTCGACGGCGGCGCGAACGTCGCGCTCTTCTCCAGCAGCGCCGAGCGCGTCGAGTTCTGCCGGTTCGACGAGGACGGCACCGAGCACCGCACCGAACTCCGTCACCGCACGGGCTACACCTTCCACGACGTCGTCCCGGACGTCACCGTCGGCACCCGTTACGGCTTCCGCGTGCACGGCGCCTGGGACCCGGCGAAGGGCCTCCGCCACAACCCGGCGAAGCTCCTGCTCGACCCCTACGCCACCGCCGTCGACGGCACCTACGAGTGGGGCCAGGCGCTCTTCGGTCACGACATGGACGACCCGGAGCGGATCGACGAGACCGACTCGGCCCCCGCGATGCCGAAGTCCGTGGTCGCCGACCGCGACTTCGACTGGGGCGACGACACGCGACCCGGCACGACGCTGGCCGACACGGTCTTCTACGAGGTCCACGTCAAGGGCTTCACGAAGCAGCACCCGGACGTGCCCGAGGAGATCCGCGGCACCTACGCCGGACTCGCGCACCCGGCGGCGATCCAGCACCTGACGGACCTCGGCATCACCGCGGTCGAGCTCCTCCCGACGCACCAGTTCGTGCAGGACTCCACGCTCGAGGACAAGGGGCTGCGGAACTACTGGGGCTACAACAGCATCGGGTTCTTCGCGCCGCACGACGAGTACTCGTCCTCGGGCACCGCGGGGCAGCAGGTCGCCGAGTTCAAGGCGATGGTCAAGGCCCTGCACGCCGCGGGCCTCGAGGTCATCATGGACGTCGTCTACAACCACACCGCCGAGGGCAACCACATGGGCCCGACGCTGTCGTTCAAGGGCATCGACAACGAGTCGTACTACCGGCTGGTCGAGGGTGACGAGGCGAACTACTTCGACACGACCGGCACCGGCAACAGCCTGAACGTGTCGCACCCGGCGGCGCTCGGGCTCATCACCGACTCGCTCCGCTACTGGGTCGAGGAGATGCACGTCGACGGCTTCCGCTTCGACCTCGCCACGACGCTGACCCGCCAGGACGGCGAGGCGGAGAAGCACTCGGCGTTCCTCGACATCATCCACCAGGACCCGGTGCTCCGCGAGGTGAAGATGATCGCCGAGCCGTGGGACACCGCGGGCTACCAGGTCGGTGGCTTCCCGGCCGACTGGTCGGAGTGGAACGGCAAGTACCGCGACGACCTGCGCGCGTTCTGGCGCGGCGACGCGGGCACCCTGGGCGACGCCGTCCAGCGGGTCCTCGGCAGCCCGGACGTCTACGAGGGCTCCCGGCGATCCCCGCTGTGCTCGGTCGACTTCGTGACCGCCCACGACGGTTTCACCCTCGCCGACCTCACGATGTACGCCGAGAAGCACAACGAGGCCAACGGCGAGGACAACAACGACGGGGAGAGCGACAACACGTCGTTCAACGGCGGCGTCGAGGGACCGACCGACGACGGCGTGGTGAACGACTACCGCGACCGGCAGCGTCGGAACTTCCTCGGCACGCTGCTGCTCTCGGCCGGCGTGCCGATGATCCTCGGTGGCGACGAGATCGCCCGGTCGCAGGGCGGCAACAACAACGCCTACTGCCAGGACGACGAGATCTCGTGGTTCGACTGGGCGGCGGCCGACCGGGACCTGCTCGCCTTCACGACGGCGGCGATCGCGTTCCGACGCGACCACCCGTCGCTCCGTCCCGAGTGGTACCGCACGGCACCGGGTGACTCCGACTCGACGGTCGACGTCCTCCGCGCCGACGCGCGGGGGTTCGAGGACGCCGACTGGGCGGACGGCGGCAACCGCGCGGTCATGCTCGTGCTGCGGCACGGTGAGGACACTGTGGCGGTGTTGCTGAACGCGTCGGAGACCACCGTCGAGTTCACCCTGCCGGAGAAGCCGGGCGGTGGGCGCTGGTCCCTCGGGCTGTCGAGTGACCCGGACCAGGCGGTCGGCGACGACGCCACGACGGTGGTGCTCCGCGACGCGTCGTTCACGGCGTTGGTCTGATCGCTCGCGCGACCATCTGACGGACGGGAGCGCGCCCCGCTCAGCGGCAACGCGAAGCGTTGCGCGGGGCGCGCCGACCGAGCCTGCGAGGGAGGAGTGCCGGCCCGCACCGCGCCTCCCGTCCACCGTCGGCTCGAGGCCGGTGTCACTGCTCCGGCAGGTACTCGTGCCGGAGATCGGGCACCACTTCCGCGATGTGGTCGTAGTCGTGGTCCGCAGTCAGCACGATGGCGTCGTTCGCGATCGCGTAGGCGGCGATCAGCACATCCACTGCTCCTGCACCTCGGACGTACCCTCCGTTCCACAGCGCAGCCTGGAGGTCGAGCACGTCGACCTCGCTCGGATGTTCCTCAGCAGGGAAGAACACCTCCATGTCGCGCCGGAACGCTGCATGCTCGTCGGCATCGCGCGCGGAGAAGCAGTACTCGAGCACCTGTGGTGGGCAGGTGAGGATGAGGTCCTGCGTCGACACCACGCGGAGTCGCGCCGCGATGGCCGGTCTGCGTGCGGCCTTCCACCACACAGAGTTGTCGACGATGTAGGCGCTCACGCCTCGTCCGAGGGGACTCCCGGCGCGGCGTAGTGCACGACGGGAGCTTCCGTCTGCTCCTCTGTGAAGGTCCGGCCGATGATCCGCTCGACAGCGGCAGGCTGTCGTCGCACAGCGATGAGCGTCTGGAGTGCGCGGTTCACGACATCGCGGTTCGTGCGCGCACCCGTGAGTTCCTTGGCGGTGTCGAGCACTGCCTGGTCGAGATCGATCGTGGTGACGGTCATCGTGTCCTCCGCTCTTCGTCCCTGGAGATGTGACTATACACCCGCTTATATAAGAGCGGCCACAGCGGACCTGTTCGCCGCCCCCGGCGCTCCCGGGTCGTCGTCAGCCGCCGATGCGGATCAGCTTCTTGTTGACGAACTCGTCGGCCCCGAGCGGGCCGAGCTCGCGACCGAAACCGCTCGCCTTGACCCCGCCGAAGGGGAGCTCCGGGCTGTCCGCGCCGACGATGTTCACGTAGACCATCCCCGCCTCGATGCGATCGGCCACGCGCAGCGCCTGCTCCGCATCGGTGGTGAACAGGTACGAGCCGAGGCCGTACGGGGTGTCGTTCGCGATCGTGATGGCGGCGTCCTCGTCCTCGACCCGGTACACGGCGGCGACGGGGCCGAAGAACTCCTCGCGGTAGGCGTCGTTGTCCGGCGTGACCCCGGTGAGCACGGTGGGGGTGAAGGCGTTGCCCTGTCGCTCACCACCGGTCACCACCGTCGCGCCCTGCTCGCGCGCGCTGTCGAGCTGCGCGGCGAGGCGGTCGGCGGCTGCCGGCGAGGACAGCGGACCGAGCTCGGCGCCGGGCGTGGTCGGGTCGGTGGGGGCGACCGCGGCCATCGCGGCGGTGAACTTCGTCAGGAAGTCGTCGTACAGGTGGTCGGCGACCAGGAAGCGCTTCGCGGCGTTGCAGACCTGACCGTTGCCCTCGAGGCGGGTGGCGACGGCGGACTCGACCACGGCGTCGAGGTCGTCGGTCGAGAGCAGGATGAACGGGTCCGACCCACCGAGCTCCAGCACGACCTTGGTGAGGTTGCGGCCGGCGATCTCGGCGACCGCGGCTCCGGCGCGGGCGGATCCGGTCAGCGAGACGCCCTGCACGCGCGGGTCGGCGATGACGTCGGCGACCTGGTCGTTCGTCGCGAAGACGTTGGTGTACGCGCCGACGGGGAAGCCGGCGTCGTGGAAGATCGCCTCGATCGCCAGGGCGGACTCGGGACACTGCGGGGCGTGCTTCAGTAGCACGGTGTTGCCGATGACGAGGTTCGGGCCGGCGAACCGGGCGATCTGGTACGCGGGGAAGTTCCACGGCATGATGCCGAGCAGGACACCGATCGAGGACTTCCGGATGAACGCGCTGCCCTCGCTGCCGTCCGCCAGCACGATCGGCTGGTCGGCGAGGAACTCCTCGGCGTGGTCGGCGTAGTAGTCGTAGATGTCGGCGCAGAAGTCGACCTCGCCCACGGCCTGGTCGATCGGCTTCGCCATCTCGCGGACGATCGTCGCGGCGAGGTCGTCCCGACGCTCCCGGTACAGCTCGGCGACGCGGTGCAGCAGTGCGGCGCGGTCGGCGACGGTGCTCGTGCGGGACCACTCGGCGTGCGTCTGGTCGGCGGTGTCGACGGCCCGACGGAGTTCGTCGTCGGTGATGGTCGGGAACGTGGCGAGGGTGTCGCCGGTGGCCGGGTCGGTGACCGCGTAGACGGTGGCCGTGTCGTTCATCGTGTCTCCTGTGTGGTTCGGGCCGGGCGGTGGTTCAGACCTGGTCGGTCAGCTGCTTGTTGACGCCGGTGACGGGTTGGTTCTCGTCGAACCCCTTCGGCTGGATCCGGAACCCCTTCGTGATCACCAGTAGGTACACGAAGCCGATCGCGGCCCAGACGCCGCCGGCGATGAGGGCGTCGGCGTGCAGCTGAGACCAGAGAACACCGGTCAGCAGCATCGCGACGCCGGGCAGGACGATGAAGGAGAAGCGGTCGCGGGCGGTGCGACGCCGGCCCTGGCGCCAGGCGAAGTGCACGATCACCGTCAGGTTGACGAAGGTGAAGGCGATGAGCGCACCGAAGTTGATGTAGGCCGAGACGGTGTCGAGCGAGAACGTCATCGCCAGGAGCGTGACCGCTCCGACGATCACGACGTTCGGGATGGGCGTCCGGGTGCGCGGGCTGACGTAGCCGAAGACCTTCTTGGGCAGGACGTTGTTGCGGCCCATCACGAGCAGCATGCGGGCGACGCTCGCGTGGGACGCCAGTCCGGAGGCGAGCGCGGCGACGAAACCGGCGCTGACGAGGACGGCCTGGAACACCTTGCCGCCGACGAGCAGCCCGATCTGGGGCAGCGGGTCGTCGGTGAACTCGCCGAACGGGGCGTTGGTCGGGAAGCGGAGCTGGGCGAAGTACGCCGAGACGAGGAAGATCAGGCCGCCGATGAGGACGGTCAGCAGGATCGCCTTCGGCATGATCCGGATGCTCTTCGCCTCCTCCGTGTACATCGTCACCGCGTCGAAGCCGATGAACGAGAAGCACACGACCGTCGCCCCGGTGAGGAGGGCCGACATCGTCACGCCGTCGTGGACGAACGGCTCGGCGCTGACCACGGTGCCGGCTCCGGCGCCCTCGACGAGTTCGATCACGGCGAAGACGACGAAGGCGATCATCGCCAGGATCGCGCCGATGAGCAGCACCATGTTGAGGTTCGAGGTGCCCCGCATCGACAGGCAGATCACCGTCGTCACGAACAGCGTGTAGACGACGACGGTGACCCAGGCGGGCAGCGCGGGGAAGACCTGCTCGAGGTAGAGGCGGATGATCAGCGCGTTGACCATCGGCAGCAGCAGGTAGTCCAGCAGCGACGCCCAGCCGACCATGAAGCCCGCGTTCGGGTGGATCGACTCCCGCACGTAGGTGTACGCCGACCCCGCCGCCGGGTACACGCGGACCATCTTCCCGTAGCTGATCGCCGTCAGCAGCATGATCACGAGCGCGATGAGGTACGCGCTCGGCACGGCACCGTCCGTCTCGCCGGACACGATGCCGAAGGTGTCGAACACCACGGTCGGGGTCATGTACCCGAGCCCGAGGCCGACGATCGCCCACAGCCCGAGGCTCCGCTTCAGGGACCCGCCGCGCGCTGGCCGGGGCGGGGCGGAGACGATCGTGGGTGACGCCATGGGGGAGTTCCCTCCTGCTCGCGGCCGGAGCCGCGGGGGCCGGGGTCCGTGCGACGGTGCGCGGACCGGGTCGGGTGGACCGGTCCGCTGACGATACCGACGCGGTGCCCTGGGCCGGACCCGCCACCGAGTACACCCGTCACCACGCCGCTGTACGCGGTGTCGCTTGCCGTCGCGGGCGTCGGTTCCCTCGCGGCGCGCACCCTGGGACCGGCCGGGAAGACGCTCAGCCAGCAGCCCGGAACCGCCGGGTCCCTCCCGGCGCGACTCCCTACGATCGGCTCCGCGCGACCGGCACCGGGCCGGACGCGAGCCGGACGAGGACGACCGATGACACGGACACCAGGGACCCGCTCCCGCTCGACGGGACTGCTCGCCGCCGGCCTGGTGGTCGGCCTCGCGCTCGGCGCCGCCGGCGGCTGGGGAGCCGCGCACCAGGCCAGCGCCGCACCCGCCGGGCGAGCCGTCGCGGCGGAGCCGACCCGCGCCTCCACGGCCCACGCGACGAGCGTGCCGACCGCGCGTCCCGCCACGCTCGCACCGACCGCCGCGGCCACCGGCGGGATCCCCGCCGCCGAGGCACCGGGCACCACGCCGCAGCCGTCGAGCCTCGACCTCGCGACGACGTGGACCGCGCCCACCGACCTGCCCGCGACGGGGCGACTGCTCCGCGTGACAATCCCGGCCACGCGGTCGCACTTCGCCGCCCGGCAGGCACTGCTCTACCTGCCGCCGGCCGCACTCACGGCCGACCCACCGGCGCTCCCCGTCGACGTGCTGCTGTCCGGGCAGTCCCGCGGAGCCGGTCCCGACGACGTGCAGACCGGTGGGCAGATCGAGCGGACCATGGACGCCCTCGCGACGCTCGACCGCGGACTCGCACCCGTCGTCGTCGTCCCCGACCAGCTCGGCCCGCAGTCGGCGAACCCGATGTGCGTCGACGGGAAGCTCGGCAACAGTCGGACCTACCTCACCCAGGACGTGCCGGCGTGGGTGACGAGCCACCTCCGCGTGCAGACCGCCGCGTCGGCGTGGACCATCGGCGGGTTCTCGCAGGGCGGCACCTGCGCGATCCAGCTCGGCGCCGGCGACCCCGCGCGGTTCGGCAACCTCATCGACGTCTCGGGCGAGGACGGGCCGTCGCTCGGCAGCGTGACGAAGACGATCACCGAGGGCTTCGCCGGGAACCGGGCGGCGTGGGCGGCCGCGCAGCCGGCGGCGCTGCTGCGGGCCGGTGCGCCGTTCCGGGACTCGAACGCGTTCTTCGCCGCCGGGGCCCTCGACACCACCTACGGGCCGGTCATGCCGGTGATGGCCGAGCTTGCCCGGGCCGCGGGCATGCACGTCGCCACCTGGGTGGTGCCGGGTGGCCGGCACAGCTGGGTGACGGCACGGGCGGCGCTCGCCGCGGGGCTGGACTGGCTGCAGCCGCGGGTCGGGCTCGGGGGGCCTACGGCCTGACGTCTCCTGCGCCGCGGGCGCTCACCGGATCCGCTTCCTGAGCAGCATGTCCGCCCGCGCTCGTCCCAGGTCGGTCTGCAACGGGTCGAGCGCCTCGGTGAGCGTGTCGAGCACCCCCAGCGCACGTGCTGTCCGCAGAACGACGTGGAATCCGACCGACGGGTCGCCGTGTTCGAGCTTCCTGAGCGTGGCCCGCGTGATGTCGGCGCGATCGGCGACCTGCTCGGCCGTCAGGCCGAGGATCTTCCGCCACCCCGCGAGGTCCGATCCGATCGCTCGCGCGGAACGCGTGATGGCTGCCGGGAAGGGTTGTGCGAGTCGCGGATCCTGCTCACTCATGGTCACTACAGTACGCATTACGGCGCGTAATGGCTACTGAAGTGATCTTTACTGCACCGCCGGCTGCTGCTGCGTGATGCAGTGCAGCCCGCCGCCCCGGGCGAACACCTCGCGGGCATCGACCGCACGCACCTCGCGCCCCGGGTACACGTCCGCGAGGATCCCTCGCGCCCGGTCGTCCGCCACCGGGTCGCCGAACGCGCACGCGATCACGGCACCGTTCACCACGACGTGGTTGACGTAGTTCCAGTCGACCGGGCCGCCCGCGTCGGTGAGCGTGCTCGGCGCCGGCAGTTCGACGATCGTGGCGTCGGTCGCCTCCTCGAGCGCCCGGCGGACCATCGGCATCACGAGGTGGTCCGGGTGGCCGGCGTCCGGCTGGGCGTGCAGCAGCACGGTGTCCATCCCGGCGCCCGCGAAGGTCGCCACCATGTCGACGTGCCCGCGGGTGCCGAACCCGTCGTAGTCGCGGGTCAGCCCGCGCGGGAGCCAGACCACCTCGGTCGCACCGATCGTCCGCGCCAGCTCGTGCTCCACCCGCGCGCGGTCGGCGTACGGGTTCCGACGGGGATCGAGCTGGACCGTCTCGGTGACGAGGACCCGCCCCGTACCGTCGACGTGGATCGCCCCGCCCTCGTTGACGAGCAGCGAGGGGATCCGTTCCGCGCCGGCCGCCGCGGCCACCGTGGCAGCGACCTCGGCGTCGCGCGTCCACGTCGACCACGGGTTGGCACCCCACCCGTTGAACACCCAGTCGACGGCGCCGAGCGCACCGGTCACGTCGTCGAGCACGAAGGTCGGGCCGATGTCCCGCATCCAGAAGTCGTCGAGGGGTGTCTCGAGCACGTCGATGCCGCCCGACAGCAGCCGGCGGGCGTCGTCGCGCGCGACCGGGTCGACGACCACGGTGACCGCCTGGTGTTCGGCGATCGCGTTCGCGGTCGCCGCCCAGACGCGACGAGCCGCCTCGGCGCTCGCCGGGTCGTCGCCGAGGGTGAGCCCGGGGCGTGGGAACGCCATCCAGGTGCGGTCCTGCGGCGCGGTCTCGGGAGGCATGGCCCACGTCATGCGCGCACCTCGCGTCCGGCGTCGGTCGCCGCCACCGCGATGGCCGCGTCGATCGCGTCGCGTGCGCCGAAGGCGTGGCGCTCCTCGTCGACGGGGTCGACGAGCGTGCCGTACAGGTCGGGTCGCCGGGTGACGTAGAAGGGGAAGAGCCGGAGCCACTCGGTACGGGCCTCGAGGTCGAGGTCGGCGACGAGCACGACGCTCGCGTCCCGGGGTGCCTCGACGAGCACGCGGCCGAACGGGTCGGAGATGAACGAGGACCCGTAGAAGGTGATGTCGCCCTCGTCGCCCCACCGGTTCGGCACGACCATGAACTGCCCGGCGGTGATCCCGTTCGCCACGATCACCTGTCGCCAGATCGGCGCGGTGTCGAAGGCGGGGAACGTCGGCTCGGAGCCGATGGCGGTCGGGTACGCCAGGACCTCGCTGCCGGCGAGGCCGTACGACCGGGCGACCTCGGGGAACCACTCGTCCCAGCAGGTCGGCAGTCCCACTCGGGCACCGAGTCCGGTCGGTTCGTACACGGGGAAGGCATCGGCGTCGGCGCCCGGGCGGAAGTAGGTGTCCTCGTAGTACCCGGCGCTGATCGGGATGTGGGTCTTGCGCGTCCGACCGACGAGCGTGCCGTCCGGGGCCACGAGGACGGCCGTGTTGTAGCCGCGGGGGTCCTCGGGGTGGTCGTCGGCGTCGGGCCGTTCGTACAGGGACGCGTGCACGAACACCCCGTGCTGCGTCGCCCGGTCCCGGGCGAACGCGACGGTCGGGCCGTCCTCCAGCGACTCGGCCGTGTCCTTCGGTGTCCCGCTGGCCGGGGTGTCGCCCGGGTACCGCGAGAGCGTGAGCTCGGGGAGGAACACCGCGGTGGCGCCGTTCGCGGCCGCGGTGGCGATGCCGTCAGCGAGCTGTGCACGGTGCGCCGTCGGGTCGTCGAGCCAGCGCGACTGGACGAGGGCGACGCGCACCCGGCGTCGGGGTCGGCCCGTGTCCTCGTGCAGGGGAGACGGCTGCGGTGTGCCGGTGATGACGTCCATGTCGCCATTGTTGATCGTGCGATCAACGAGCGCAAGCCCCACGGTGTTCTCTTGGTGCATGAGCGAACCCGTCGTCACGCCGCTCGGCTTCTCGCACGTGCGGCTGACGGTCACCGACATCCGACGCAGCAAGGCGTTCTACGAGCAGTTGTTCGGGATGCCTCCCGGGAGCGACTTCAGCGACCAGATCGACGACCCGACGATCCACGACGATCCGTGGCGGACCTACGGCGGATGCTCCTTCACGTTCGGCGGTCAGACGCTCGGCCTCCGTCCGGTCGCGCCCGCGGGGGACCGGTTCGACCCCGACCGGGTCGGCCTCGACCACGTGTCGTTCCGGGTCGCCTCGGTCGACGAGCTGCACGCCGCGGTCGGTCGGCTCGACGCAGCCGGGATCCCGCACGGCGAGGTGACCGACCTGCCGCCGTTCGGGCTCGTGATCCTGTCCGTGCAGGACCCGGACGACGTCAACCTGGAGTTCGCCGCGCCCCGAGGGTGACGGTCGTTCGGCGTGTGTGTCACGCCAAGAGGGGCTGTCCGCGCCGTCGCCGTCCTGGGAGCATCACGGCATGCTCGACAACCTGATGGGGACCGGAGCCTCCCTCTCCCTCGTCGCCTTGCTGGTCGCACTGGTGTGCCTGTGGGTGGCTGCGGTCCGGTCGATCCTCCGTGACCCGGGCCTGTCGAACGAGGGCAAGGTCGGGTGGATGATCGCGGTGTTCGTCGCACCGTTCCTCGGCGTGATCGCCTGGTACGCGACGCGGAGCTGGACCCGATCGTGACCCAGGGCATCCGCCGCCGCGGTGGACGGGCGCTGGGGGTCGCGTTCGTGTTCCTCGTGTTCCTCGAGGTGTTCGCGGCGTTCTCGACGTTCTTCGGGATGCTGATCGGCCAGACGGCGTACGCGTCGTGCACGTCGGACCACACGGTGTGCGCGGACGGCGTCGGGGGGACCGCGCTGATCGCCGTCCCCATCGTGTCGCTCGCGATCGCGATCACCACGTGGACCCTCGGCGCCGAGGGGCCGCCCACGCTCAGGCGGCGCGTGTGGACCCCGGCCGTCGGGCTCGGGTCGATCGTCGTGGTCTTCCTGCTCGGGCTCCTGGCGACCGACCTGTCCATCGGCTGACGTGGTCGCCGCTGTCCGGTCGGCGCGCGCGTCCCCCGGGTGTCGAGGTGGCTCCAGAACTCCCGGCGTTGGCTGGGCCGGTCAGACAACAGGAGGACACATGAGCACGACCTGGTTCATCACCGGCGCGTCCAAGGGCTTCGGCCGCGAGTGGACAGAAGCGGCACTCGAGCGCGGGGACTCCGTCGCCGGGACGGCCCGCAACCTCGAGGACGTGCAGGCGCTCGTCGACCAGTACCCGGACACCTTCCTGGCCGTGCAGCTCGACGTGACCGACCGCGAGGCGGACGTCGCCGCGGTCCAGCGCGCCGCCGACCACTTCGGTTCCCTCGACGTCGTCGTCAACAACGCCGGCTACGGCCACTTCGGCATGGTCGAGGAGCTCACCGAGGACGAGGTGCGCGCGCAGCTCGAGACGAACCTGTTCGGCGCGCTCTGGGTCACCCAGGCGGCGCTGCCGATCATGCGCGAGCAGGGGTCCGGACACATCATCCAGGTGTCGAGCATCGGCGGGATCAGTGCGTTCCCGACGGTCGGGGCGTACCACGCGTCGAAGTGGGCGCTCGAGGGCCTGTCGCAGTCGCTGTCGCAGGAGGTCGCGGGCTTCGGCATCCACGTGACCCTCGTCGAGCCCGGTGGGTTCTCGACCGACTGGTCCGGCCCGTCGTCGAAGCACAGCGAGGAGATCGCGGCGTACGCCGACGTCCGGGAGGCAGCGTCGAAGCGCCCGTCCGCCGCGGACCCCGGGAAGCCCGAGGCCACGCGGTCCGCGATCCTGAAGGTCGTCGACGCCGAGGAGCCGCCGCTGCGGGTCTTCTTCGGCAAGGCGCCGCTCGGCATCGCGGAGCGGGACTACGAGTCGCGTCTGGCGACCTGGCGCGAGTGGCAGCCGGTGGCCGAGGAGGCCCACGGCGCCTGACGGACCGAACGGTCAGGGGTGCCCGACCGCCGAGCTGACGACGGCGAGCAACCGGAGTCGCTCGGCGGTCTCGCTGCCGGGTTCGGCGGTGTACACGAGCAGGTTCTGCGAGCTGTCCGGGTCCTGCAGGACCTGGCACTGCAGGGTGAGCAGCCCGACCTCCGGGTGGCGGTAGGCCTTCACGTCACGTGGGCGGATGCCGACCTCGTGGCGCGCCCAGACCTCGCGGAACTCCTCGCTGATGTCGAGCAGCCGTTCCGCGAGCTGCGCTGCACGGGACGAGGGACCGCGGCGAGCGATGACGGTGCGGAGACCCGAGGCGTACATCCGGGACAGGAAGGGGTGGTCCTCGACCGGGTGGACGTCGCGGGACGCCGGGTCGGCGAACCACCGGTACCCGATGCTCCGGTCGTCGCCCCGTCGGCCGCTGGCGTCGCCGGTGAGTTCGGCGGCGAGGGACGTCTGCTGCAGCGTCTCGCCCAGCTCGGTGACGATCTCGGCCGGACTGTCGGCGAGCCGGTCGAAGATGCGCATCATGCCGGGACTGACGTGGTCGCCGCCGGACGCGGCCGTCGGTGGTTCGTGGCCGGCGAGGCGGAAGAGGTGGTCGCGCTCCGCTATCGTGAGGCGCAGGCCCTGCGCGATCGACGCAAGCATCTGGTCGGAGGGCTGCGGACCGCGCTCCCGTTCCAGCCGCGCGTAGTAGTCGACGGACATGTTGCTCAGCAGCGCCGCCTCCTCGCGCCGCAGCCCGCTCGTGCGACGGCGCTGTCCCCGGGGAAGGCCGACGTCCTCGGGCTGCAGGGCCGTCCGACGGCTCCGGAGGAAGTCCGCGAGGGACGCTCGGTCGATCATGCGCCCATCCTCTCCCGGGGCGTCGACCGCAGCCACGGATCGTCAGGCCGTGGTTGCGTGTGGAGGACGCGGCAACGATCGTCTCGGGTGCCGGATCGGGTGCTCACGACGACGGAAGAGGCGGACCATGGCACGGAACGAACGACTGACCCTCCCGGACCTCGGCGGACGCCGGGTCCTCGTGACCGGAGCGAGCGACGGCATCGGACTCGAGATCGCCGCGCGCTTCGCCGGCGCGGGTGCCGAGGTCGTCGTCCCGGTGCGGAACCGCGAGAAGGGCTCGGCCGCCGTCGACCGGATCACCGCGCGGCACCCGGGAGCCACGGTGGTGCTCGAGGACCTCGACCTGTCCTCGCTCGAGTCGGTCGCGACGATCGGGGAGCGGCTGCGGTCCGACGGCACCCCGATCGACGTCGTCGTGGGGAACGCCGGCGTGATGAACCCACCGGAGCGGCAGACCACCCGGGACGGCTTCGAGCTGCAGTTCGGCACCAATCACCTCGGGCACGTCGCGCTCGTCGGCGGCCTGCTCCCCCTGCTCCGTGCCGCGAACGGCCGCGTCGTGATGCAGTCGAGCGTGGCGGCGCAGCGGGCCTCGATCCGGTGGGACGACCTGCAGTCCGAGCGGGACTACGACGTCGCGCGGGCGTACGGGCAGTCGAAGCTCGCGTGCGCGCTGTTCGCCCTCGAGCTCGGTCGGAGGAGCCGGGCCGGTGGGTGGGGGATCACGAGTGCGGTCAGCCACCCTGGCGTCGCACCGACGAGCCTGCTCGCCGCGCGCCCGGAGATCGGGCGCTCTGGTGACACCGTGGCCGTCCGGCTGATCCGGTGGCTGTCGGCGCGCGGGCTCCTCGTCGGGACACCGGCATCGGCGGCGGAGCCGGCCCTGCTCGCGGCGACCGACGCGGACCTCGACGGCGGGTTCGTCGGTCCGACCGGACTCGGGCAGCTCGGCGGACCGGCGGGCCGACGCACGCCGTGGGCACCCCTGCTCCGCGATGACGACGCCGCTCGCCTCTGGGACGTGTCGGAAATGCTCGTCGGGAGTGCGGTCAGCTGATGATGTTGACGGCGCGCGAGATGACGAGCGCGAGCAGGATGAACCCGCCGATCGACTGGTAGGCCATGATCATCTTCGCCCGGACCGTCAGCGGCATGGTGTCCGTCGGGCTGAACGCCATCATGTTCGTCAGCGCGACGTAGAGGTAGTCGAGGTACACCGGTCGCCAGCCGGCGGACGTCGGATCGGTCTCCTGCGGGAACTGGAAGTCGGCGCGGTCCCTCGTCCACAGGTCCGGCCGCCGTCGGGCCACGGGGCCACCGCGGTCGAGCTCCCAGTACACGAGCCCGAACGCGATGATGCTGCTCACCCAGACCTGCAGCGCCGTGAGCAGCACCGCGCCGCCGTCGGGATGCCCGTGCAGCAGTTCGTCGAGGGTCCGCACGACCGTCAGCTGGTTCGCGACGGTCAGCAGGACCGCGAGACCGGTGGACAGCCATCGCGACCACGTGGTCTCGCGGCTGAGCCGCCGCGGGTTGAACACGATGAGCGGGGTGAGGAGCAGGACCCCGAGGAGCGGGACGACCCAGGACGGGAAGAACAGCACCTCGTCCGGCAGGAACAGGCTGAGCGCGAGGTTCACCAGCACGGCGACGGCGACCGGTGCGCGGTGCTCGTGCTCGGGTGTCGTCCGCGTCGTCGTGCTCACGGTCGCCAGTGTGGCACCGCTGAGGACCGCAGCCGCGGAGAACGCGGTGTGGACCTGCTCAGTCGGCGTGCACGGCGACCGGACCGCGTGCCGGCACCCGGTCGTCCTCGACGTCCGCCCGGACCACCGCGAGCGCGAACCCGCGCCGACCGCGGGTCGCCCAGACCGCGACGACCGACGTGACGGCGAGCACGAACGCGAGGAACCCGGAGAACGGGACGTCGACGGCGAGCAGGGCCGCCCACCCGCCGGAGCCGAGCGCCCAGCGCACCACGCGCCTCCCGGCCCCCGGTGTGGGTGTCGGTCGGAGACGCACGACGTGCTCGCCGAGGGTCCGACCCGTCGCGAGCACGATCGCGAGCTGCAGCGCGGGGGCCACCAGGGCACCGACGGTGACGAGCGTGCCGAGCACCGGGTCCTGATCGTCGCGTCCGGTGAGCGCCCACGCCAGGGCCGTCCCGACGCTGAGCGTGCCGGACAGCAGCCAGATCGCCAGGACGTCCGCGAGCATGCCCGAGAACCGGCGTGCGGCGGTCACCGGCCGGGGCGCCTCGGCGTCGGTGGTGCGGCCGGAGCCGGCCAGCAGTCCGACGAGCGGCGCGAGGAGGGTGCCGAGGACGGCGCCGGTCGTGTTCGCGAGCAGGTCGTCGACGTCGAACAGGCGGTACGCGCACGGGTACAGGAACCAGTCGCCGGTGAGCTGGGTCGTCTCGATGAGCAGGGAGACCACGAACCCGGCACCGAGGCCGACGAGCAGACCGGTGGACACCCGTGTCCGGGCGACGGCGTGACGGGCGAGTGCGCCGAGGGGCACGAACAGCAGCACGTTGAACAACACCTGCGCGGACGCCGGGTTGGACAGGAACGAGCGGGGTCCGGAGATCCCGCCCTCCTTCGCGACGTCCCCGAGGAACGCGAACGGTGTCAGCTGCGGCGAGGCCGCGTTCCGGCACATCGTGGCGACGTCGTCGGGCAGCGGGAGCAGCGTGTAGGTCACGAGGGCGAGGGCGTAGACGAGCGTGCCGAACGCGACGAGCGAGCGTCGGAAGCCGAGCTGCCCGTGACGGCGGTACTCCCACGCCGTCCACGGCACGAGGGCCGCCACGGCGAGGACGATCCCGACGACGAAGGCGATCACACCCGGCAGCACGCTTCCCATGCGTTCGACGGTACCGACCGTCCGGGCGCCCGGAGCGGATGTCAACCGCTCGACGGACCCGGGATCGACCGGTCGTCGCACGACGTCGCACCCAGCGGGGGACGACCGCCGGGACCCGGCTGCGCAGGCTGTTGCCATGTCCGAACAGCAACGTCCCGTCGTCCGTCTCCTCGCCGCCGCCGCCGTGGCCGGGTCCGTCGCCGTCCTCGCCACCGGCTGCAGCGTCGTGCAGCGGCAGACCGGCGACGCCTGGGCCGTGACCTACGAGGTCAGTGTCGACCGGCCGAGCGGAGCCGAGCTCTCCGACGTGCGCGTCGAAGGCGCCGAGCGCCGCGGCGACGTGCCGGAGGTGCACCGGCTCGGCTCCGAGGAGACCGGTGCCGGAGACGGCGACGGGTCGCGCTGGTCGCACGACACGATCGTCCTCGCCGAGCAGCGCGCGTCCGTGCGGGCCACCCCGGGCGCGGGCGCGACGGCGACGTGCCGGATCCTGCTCGACGGGAAGCGAGAGATCGCGCGCGAGACGTCCGTCCGACCGGGTGGCGTGGTCCGGTGCCGGGTGGCCACCCCGGCCTTCGACTGACCGCGGTTCCGGATCAGCCGGGCAGCGGCTCCGCCAACGACGCGGGCGTCACCTCGTGCCCGAGCAGGTTCCCCGCCGCCCGCAGGCCGGACAGCAGTGCGCCGTGCACGGTCGCGGGGTCGTCGCCCCACGTGGCCTCGCCGGCGAGCTGCACCCGCCCGGACGGCGTCCCGAGCAGGTCGTGGTCGTCCGGGGACGCCCCGACGTGCAGGTACGAGTACGACCCGCGCGCGAAGGGGTCCGCCGCCCACCGGGTGATCCGCACGGCGTCCGGTTCCGGTACCGCGGCCCCGAACATCCGACGGAGCGCCTCGACTGCCTCGTCGACGACCAGGGCGTCCGGCAGCGACTCGATCCGCCGAGCACCTGCCCCGCCGACGAGTGCTGCGAGCACGGGTTGCCCGCTCACCCGGGACATGTCGTACCAGGAGTGCCAGTCCACCCCCGCCGGGCCCTGCTGCCGCACGACCCAGTCGTCGCCCCAGAACCGCTCGGGGAAGCGCAGGAACACCTTGTCGTAGACGCCCATGCCGAGCCGGCCCATCGCGTCGAGGACGGCGGGGTCGAGTGGCGGCTCGAAGGTGATCGCCCCGGCCTGCAGCACGCCGAGCGGCGCGGTGACCACGACGTGCGCGGCGGACAGGGTCGTGCCGTCGGCGAGTTCGACGACGGTGCCGTCGGCGGACTGCCGGACGGCCATGACGACCGACGAACGCCGGACGTCGAGCCCGTCGGCGAGGGCGTGCGCGTACTGGGCGTACCCGGCCGGGAACACGACCTCGTCGCCGGGGACGTGTTCCTCGTCGAGCCCGTGCGCGTCGAGGACCGTGACCGGCGCACCGCAGAGGTCCTCGGACCGGTGTGCCGTGTACTCGCGGACCCGAGCCGCCCGGTCGCCCTCGATCCGCAGGTCGCGCAGCACCGCGTTCACCGCGACGGCGTAGGTGGACGGTGGCGGCGCGTGCTCGACCACGGCCGGCAGGGCGGCGTCGAGGGCGTGCAGGTCGGCGACGAACGCCGCGGCCTCGGCGTCCGTCAGCCGCCGGCCGGACGGGGCGTGCCATCCGATCGGGCGGCCGTCGAACTGGAAGCTGCCGACCGTGAACTCGACGGTCCCGATCCCGAACGCCGGTGCCAGCGCCCAGAGCGGGTTGCCCTCGACGCCGTGGATCCAGGACGCGCCGAGGTCGACCGGCACGCCGAGGGCGTCGTCCGTCCAGGTGCGGCCGCCTACGCGGTCGCGCGCTTCGAGCACGACGACGCGGCGCCCGCCCTGCGCGAGTGCCCGGGCGGCGGCGAGCCCGGAGACCCCGGCCCCGACGACGATCACGTCAGCGTCCATCAGTGTCCTCCGGTCAGGGGCGCCATCAGCCGCGCCGCGAGGCTCGGCCGGCCGGTCAGTGCTTCCTCGCGGTCGGCGAGGTCGGTCGCCACGAGTCCGGCGTTCGCGCCGAGGAACCGGAGCGGCTCGGGTTCCCAGTCGGGCGAGCGGTGGTTCACCCACGGCAGCGCGGTCAGCGACGAGTCGACGCCGAGCACCAGGTCGGCGAGCGTCCGACCGGCCAGGTTCGTCGTCGACAGGCCGTCGCCGACGTAGCCGCCGGCGGTGCCGACGTGGCCGTCCCAGGTCACGGACGCGCACCAGTCGCGGGGGACGCCGAGCGGTCCGCCCCACGTGTGCGTGACGGGTGCGTCCCGGACGGCGGGGAACAGCTCCACCAGGGACCGCCGCAGATGCTCGAACACCC
Organism: Curtobacterium sp. LFS084; assembly: GCF_047977705.1. Classification (NCBI taxonomy): domain Bacteria; kingdom Bacillati; phylum Actinomycetota; class Actinomycetes; order Micrococcales; family Microbacteriaceae; genus Curtobacterium; species Curtobacterium sp. LFS084. The sequence continues at coordinate 101,378 of NZ_JBFPFM010000001.1, read as the reverse complement.
GCGGGACCCGGTCGTACCCGGGGGTGATGGACGATCCCCAGTGGTAGCGGGCGCCGCGGCCGCCGAACGCCAGGCGATCGTCGGCGGTCCGCTGCCCGTAGACGAGCAGGTGGCGGTGGTCCGAGAAGGTCTGGCCGTGCTCGAGCCCGACACGGTCCCACACCGCCGCGGGCAGCGGCGCCGTCGCGATCATGAGCGAGTACAGCGGCAGGATCCGCCGCTTCGTCTGGGCGAGCTGCGCGCCGTAGCCCTCGACGGCGATCACGACGGCGCCCGCCGTCACGGTCCCGCGCGAGGTGACCACGCGGCCCCGGTCCCAGGACGAGGCGGGCGTGTGCTCCGCGATCCGGACGCCCCGCGCCTCCAGTGCGGCTGCCAGGCCACGCACGAGCGCTGCGGGCTGCACCCGCGCGCAGTCCGGGGTCCACGCGACGCCGGCCGATCCGGCCGCGTCGCCGGGGCGTGCGTCGCGGTACGTCATGTCGTCGCCCCACGCGGCCGATGAGGCGACCTCGTCGCGGGCCGCGCGCTCCTGCACGGCGGATCGCGCGTAGAGGACGGTGCCGCCCTTGACGTAGTCGCAGTCGATCTCGGCCTCGGCCGCTGCGCGTCCGACCTCGTCGACGGTGTCGCGCATCGCCCGACGCAGGGCGAACGCCGCGTCGCGGCCGTGCTCGCGTGCGATCGCGTCGGCGGATCGCGGGAACAGCGCCGAGCACCAGCCGCCGTTGCGGCCGGACGCACCGAACCCGGCGATCTCCCGTTCCACGACGACGATCTGGAGGCGCGGGTCGGCCTGGTGCAGGTACCACGCGGTCCAGAGACCCGTCAGTCCACCGCCGACGATGCAGACGTCCGCGGTGGTGTCGCCGTCGAGCGGCAGCCGGGGCGTCAGGTCGTCGCGGCCGCTCGTGACGAGCGCGTCGAGCCAGAACGAGACGCCCCGGTAGCCGGTCACGGTCAGATCTTCGTCCAGGCCTCGGACAGGACGCTCCGCAGGATCGACGTCATCTCGCGGAACTCCGGCTGGCCGATGGTCAGCGGCGGTGCGAGCTGCACGACGGGGTCGCCGCGGTCGTCGGCGCGGCAGTACAGCCCCGCGTCGAAGAGCGCCTTCGACAGGAACCCGCGCAGCAGGCGCTCGGACTCGGCGTCGTCGAACGTCGTCTTGGTGGCCTTGTCCTTCACGAGCTCGATGCCGTAGAAGTACCCGTCACCGCGGACGTCCCCGACGATGGGCAGGTCTCGCAGCGTGTCGAGCTCGGCCTTGAAGAGCGGGGCGTTCTGCTGCACGTTCTGGAGCAGTCCCTCCTCCTCGAAGATGTCGAGGTTCTCCATCGCGACGGCGGCCGAGACGGGGTGCCCGCCGAACGTGTAGCCGTGGTAGAAGGTCGTGTCACCCGAGGCGAACGGCTCGAAGAGCTTGTCGCTGATGATCGTCGCGCCGATGGGGGAGTACCCCGAGGTCATCGCCTTCGCGCACGTGATCATGTCCGGGACGAAGCCGTAGGTGTCACACGCGAACATGGTGCCGATCCGGCCGAACGCGCAGATGACCTCGTCGGAGACGAGCAGCACGTCGTACTCGTCGCAGATCTCGCGGACCCGCTGGAAGTACCCGGGCGGCGGGGTGAAGCAACCACCGGAGTTCTGGACCGGCTCGAGGAAGACCGCGGCGACGGTGTCGGGGCCCTCGAACTCGATCATCTCGCGGATGCGCTCGGCCGCCCAGAAGCCGAACTCCTCCTCGCTCTCGCCGGCGAAGCCCATCTCGGCGGCGCGGTAGTAGTTCGTGTTCGGCACGCGGAAGCCGCCGGGTGCCAGGGGTTCGAACATCTGCTTCATCGCCGGGATGCCGGTGATCGCGAGGGCGCCCTGCGGGGTGCCGTGGTACGCCACCGCTCGGGAGATCACCTTGTGCTTCATCGGCTTGCCGCGGAGCTTCCAGTAGTACTTCGCGAGCTTGAACGCGGTCTCGACGGCCTCGCCGCCGCCGGTCGAGAAGAACACCTTGTTGAGGTCGCCGGGAGCGTGGTCGGCCAGGCGGTCGGCGAGCTCGATCGCCGCGGGGTGCGCGTACGACCAGATCGGGAAGAACGACAGCGTCTCGGCCTGCTTGGCGGCCATCTCCGCCAGGCGCTTCCGACCGTGCCCGGCGGCGACGACGAACAGGCCGGACAGCCCGTCGATGTACTCCTTGCCGTGGCTGTCGTAGACGTGGTGCCCCTCGCCGCGGACCATGATCGGCACGTCGGCGCCGGCCTGGTTCGCGCCGTGTCGGGCGAAGTGCATCCAGAGGTGGTCGCGCGACTTCTGCTGCAGCGCGGCGTCGTCCACCGGGGCGAACGGGTCGTAGGAGCCCAGTCGGGCACGTGGTTCGGAGATGGTCATCGCGTTCCCCAGTCGTAGAGCTGTTTGCGGAGTTGCAGGTAGACGAAGGTCTCGGTGCCGGCGACACCGGGGATCGCCCGGATCGTGCCGTTCAGGAGCTCGATCAGGTCGTCGTCGTCCTCGCAGACGACCTCGACCATGAGGTCGAAGCTCCCGGCGGTCATGACGAGGTAGTCGACCGCCGGGAGCCGTTCGAGTGCATCGGCGACGGTTCGGGTGTCGCCGCTGACACGGATGCCGATCATCGCCTGGCGGTGGAAGCCCAGTTGCATGGGGTCCGTGACCGCGACGATCTGCATGACGCCGGTCTCGGTGAGCTTCTGCACACGCTGCCGGACCGCCGCCTCGCTGAGACCGACCGCCTTGCCGATCTCGCCGTACGGACGGCGCCCGTCCGCCTGGAGTTGTTCGATGATCCGTTTCGAGGTGTCGTCGATCGGTCCCGGACGTCGTGGTGCTGCCGCCATGCCGGACAGCATGGCAGCGGCCACTCCACCGCGCAAGGGATTTCGTTGTGAACACGATGTTTCGCGACGATTTCCGTTGTTACGGTTCACCACAACCTGCGGAATCTTCTTCCGAACGGCCCCGTTCCGTGCCAGTATCGCCGCCATGCTGGAGACCACGAGGACGGCCGAGGTCCGGAACTTCATCGGGGGTGCGTCCACCCCGGTCCGGGCCGAGACGACGTTCGAGCTGATCGACCCGACGAACGAGCGGTCCTACGGCACGTCCCCGGTGTCCGGCGCCGCGGACGTCGACGCCGCGTTCACGGCGGCGAGCACGGCGTTCGACTCCTGGCGCCGCACGACCCCCGGGGAACGGCAGCTCGCCCTGTTCCGCATCGCCGACGCGATGGAGCAGCGTGCCGAGGAGTTCGCCGACCTCGAGTCGCTCGACACCGGCAAGCCCCGCGCCACCCTCGTCGAGGACGAGATCCTGCTGTCCGTCGACCAGATCCGGTTCTTCGCCGGCGCGGCCCGGAACCTCGAGGGGCGGAGCGCCGGCGAGTACCTGGCCGACCACACGTCGTTCGTCCGGCGCGAGCCCGTCGGTGTCGTCGCCCAGGTCACCCCGTGGAACTACCCGCTCAACATGGCGGTGTGGAAGGTCGCACCGGCGCTCGCCGCGGGCTGCACCACCGTGCTCAAGCCGAGCGACACGACGCCGCTGTCCACCCTGCTCCTCGCCGAGGTCGCCGCCGAGTTCCTGCCGCCCGGTGTCCTCAACGTCGTCGTCGGGGACCGCACCACCGGCGCCGCGATGATCGACCACCCCACGCCGCAGCTCGTCTCCATCACCGGCTCCGTCCGCGCCGGCATGGAGGTCGCCCGCGCCGCCGCCGGCGACCTCAAGCGCACGCACCTCGAGCTCGGCGGCAAGGCACCGGTGATCGTCTTCGACGACGCCGACATCCCGTCCGCCGTCGCCGGCATCGTCGCCGCCGGGTTCTTCAACGCCGGGCAGGACTGCACCGCCGCGACGCGGTTGCTCGTGCAGGACGGCATCCACGACGAGTTCGTCGCGGCGCTGGCCGAACGGGCGCGGACCCACGCGCAGACGGGGCCGTCCGGTTCCTTCGGCCCGGTGAACAACGCGAACCAGCTCGCCCAGGTCCGGTCGTTCGTCGACACGCTCCCCGACCACGCGACGATCGAGCTCGGCGGCAGCCGGCTGGGCGACACCGGCTACTTCCACGAGGCGACGATCGTCTCCGGACTCCGGCAGGACGACCGGGCCGTGCAGCAGGAGATCTTCGGTCCGGTGCAGACGGTGCAGCGCTTCTCGACCGACGAGCAGGCGCTCACCTGGGCGAACGGGGTCGAGTACGGGCTCGCGAGCTCGGTGTGGACGACCGACCACGCGCGGGCGATGCGCTTCGCCCGTGACCTCGACTTCGGGTGCGTGTGGATCAACACGCACATCCCGATCGTCGCCGAGATGCCGCACGGCGGCTTCAAGCACTCCGGCTACGGCAAGGACCTGTCCCAGTACGGGTTCGACGACTACACCCGCATCAAGCACGTCATGTCCTACATCGGCTGAACACGACCCCCGACCCCGAGCAGCAGGAGGCACCATGGCAATGACCGGCACGTTCGCCGAATCGGGAGCCGATCTGCGGCTCGACCGGATCACCAAGTCCTTCCCAGGCCACACCGCGGTCGACGCGCTCGACCTGACCGTCCCGGCCGGTTCGTTCTTCGCACTGCTCGGCCCCTCGGGCTGCGGCAAGACGACGACCCTGCGCCTGGTCGCCGGGCTCGAGGAGCCCACGAGCGGCACGATCACGATCGGTGGGCGGGACGTCACCGACACGAAGCCGTACCAGCGGCCGGTCAACACGGTGTTCCAGAACTACGCGCTCTTCCCGCACATGAGCGTGCTCGAGAACGTCGCCTTCGGGTTGAAGCGCCGGCGGATCCCGGACCCGATGACCAAGGCGCGCGAGGCCCTGCACCTCGTCGAGCTCGACGCCTCGGCGTCGAAGCGTCCGTCGCAGCTGTCCGGCGGCATGCAGCAGCGCGTCGCACTGGCCCGCGCGATCGTGAACCGTCCGGCGCTCCTGCTGCTCGACGAGCCGCTCGGTGCGCTCGACCTCAAGCTCCGGCACCAGATGCAGCTCGAGCTGAAGACGATCCAGGCCGAGGTGGGCCTCACCTTCCTGCACGTCACGCACGACCAGGAGGAGGCGATGACGATGGCCGACACGGTCGCCGTCATGAACGGGGGCCGGATCGAGCAGATGGGGAGCCCGCAGGACCTCTACGAGCTGCCCCGCACGGCGTTCGTCGCGAACTTCCTCGGACAGTCGAACCTGCTCGAGGGCGAGGTCCGCGGGACCGACGGCGGGCTCCTGGTCGTCGCCACCGCGTCCGGCTCGATCGCCGTCCCGGCGGACCGCGCCGTCGCGACGACCGGTCGCGTGGTCGTCGGCGTCCGGCCCGAGAAGCTCAAGATCCGCACCGCGGAACCCACCCCCGAGGCCGGACGCAACATCCTCGGCCCCGGCCGTGTGGTCGACGTCTCGTTCTCGGGGGTCAGCACCCAGTACCTCGTCGACGTCCCCGGCGCGGGGCGCGTCTCGGTCTTCGCGCAGAACTCGAAGGGCGGGCCCCGGATCGCCACCGGCACCGAGGTCTGGCTCACGTGGGGCGTCGACCACGGGTTCGGCCTGGAGGCGCACCCCGCCTCCGACGCGACCGTCACCGCCGGAGCCGACCCGCGCCTCCAGTCCGCACCCGCCACCGCGGGGGTGGGCGCGTGAGCACGCGCCCGGACCTCGTGCGCGGACTGACGTCCGCCCGTGTCAGCCGGCGCGGCTTCCTCGCCGGCGGCGGGGCCGCCGCGGTCGCCGCACTGCTCGCCGGGTGCAGCATCAAGGGCTCCGCCGCCTCGCTCGCCGAACACCCCGTGGACTGGAAGCGGTTCTGGGCCGACGCGACGGCCACGAAGCAGCTCAACTTCGCGAACTGGCCGCTCTACATCGACTCCGACCACGGCAAGTCCGAGTCGATCCAGCTCTTCGAGGAGGCCACCGGGATCACGGTCGACTACCAGGCCGTGATCCAGGACAACGCGACGTTCTACGCGACGGTGTCGCCGATCCTCCGGGCGCAGGGAGCGACCGGGTACGACCTCGTCGTGATGACGAACGGCTTCGAGCTGACCCAGATGATCAAGAACGGGTTCGTGTGCGAGCTCGACCACTCGCGGTTGCCGAACTTCGCGAAGTACGCCGGCGACTCGGTCAAGGACCCGACCTACGACCCCGGGAACGAGCACTCGGTCGTGTGGCAGACCGGGTTCACCGGCCTCGCCTACAACCCGAAGTACATCGACCGCGAGGTCACGTCCTTCCAGGACCTGCTCGACCCGGCGTTCCGGGGCCGCGTCGGACTCATGAGCGACAACACCGAGCTCGGGTCCCTCGGGCTCCTCGCGAACGGGATCGCCCCCGAGACGTCGACCCCGGCCGACTGGCGGACGGCGCAGGAGTGGCTGCGGAAGCTCCGCCCGAGCGTGACCGGCTTCTACGACCAGAGCTACATCAACAAGCTCGAGAACGGTGACACCTGGATCACCCAGGCGTGGTCGGGCGACGTGTTCCAGGCGCAGCAGTCCGGGTTCGAGCACCTGCGGTTCGTCACGCCCGAGGAAGGCCAGATGATGTGGCACGACAACCTCATGATCCCCCGGCAGGCGGCGAACCCGGTGTCGGCCCTGGAGTGGATGGACTTCTACTACACGCCGAAGATCGCCGGCATCGTCGAGGACTACGTCAACTACGTCTGCCCGGTCCCCGAGGCGCAGGGCTACGTCCGGGACGAGCTGGAAGACGCCACGGTGGCCGACAGCCCGCTCGTCTTCCCGTCCACCGAGGTGCTCGACAAGTCGCACGAGTTCCGGGTGTTCGAGAACTACGACGAGTACTCGGAGTGGAACGGTGTCTTCAACGCGGTGGTGCAGTCGTGAGCGCGTCGGGCACGGTCGCCGTCGGCACGGCCGGGACCGCCGGTCGCGGGGCCGGACCGGGATCCGCGCCCGTGCGACACGGTCGCCGCCTGCGGGTGCCGTTCCTGCTCGCCGTCGTCGGCGCCGCGTACCTGGCGGTGTTCTTCGTCATCCCGCTCGTGTCGGGCCTCGTCGTCTCGCTCATGTCGGGCAACCCGGACGACGGCTACACGTTCACGTGGAACTGGGGGGTCTACGGCGCGCTGTTCATCGACCCGCAGGTGCCGTACCTGACGTTCCTCGGCCGATCGCTCTGGTACGGCGCCGCCGCCACCGTCGTCACCATCATCGTCGGGTACCCGGTGGCGTACTTCATCGCGTTCCGGGTGTCCCCGCGGTGGAAGAACCCGCTCCTCATGCTCGTGTTCGTGAGCTTCCTCGTGTCGTTCGTCATCCGGACCGACATGTGGGCGTTCGTCCTCGCGTCCCAGGGGCCCGTCGTCACGACGCTGCAGGCGATCGGTCTGGCGGGCAAGGACTTCCACATCCTCGGCACCGGCGGCGCGGTGGTCTTCGGTGACGCCTACAACGACCTGGCGTTCATGGTGCTGCCGATCTACGCCGCGCTCGAACGCATCGACCCCCGACTCGGCGAGGCGGCGAACGACCTCTACGCGGGCAAGGTCCGGGCGTTCTGGCACACCACGCTGCCCCTGTCCCGCTCGGGCATCTTCGCCGGGGTCCTGCTCGTCTTCATCGACAGCGTTGGCGACCCGGTGAACTCGGCGCTCCTCGGCGGCACGAACACGTACACGATCGGGCAGGCGATCCAGGACGCCTACTCCGGCAACCAGCAGTACAACGTCGCCGCGGCGCTCTCGACCGTCCTGATGGTCGTGCTCGGCATCATCCTGTTCATCTACGCCCGCGTCTCCGGCACCGACGACCTCGAGGACCTCGTATGACCGCCGTCGCACCGTCCCGTCAGTCCGCCGCCTCGACCTCGCCCGCGACCGGCGCCGTCACCGGCCGTCCGCGCCGGCACGGGGTGAACCGCCGCGGGCCGTGGCTGGCGATCGTCTACTGGGTGACCATCGCGATCACCCTCGTGCCGATCGTCTACATGATCGTGTACTCGTTCAACGACGCCCCGACGAACCGGCTGTCGTTCGCCTGGAACGGGTTCACGACGTACTGGTACGCGAACCTCGTGAACGTCTCGGGGCTCGGACAGGCGTTCGTCACCTCGGTCGTCATCGCGTTCCTCGCCGCGATCGTCTCGGTCGCGATCGGTCTGCCGCTGGCCCTGGCGCTCGAGCGCTACCGGTTCCCCGGGCGCGGCGCGGTCAACGCCGTCGTGTTCGCGGACATCGCGGCGCCCTCGATCGTCGTCGGGTCCGCGTCCCTGTCGTTCTTCCTGTCGGTCGGGCTCGGCACCGGGTTCCTGACGATCCTGCTCACGCACGTGGCGTTCGACGTCGCCTACGTCGTCGTGGTGCTGCGGGCGCGGATCGCCGGCACCTCGCGGGCGCTCGAGGAGGCTGCCGGGGACCTCGGGGCGACGCCGTTCCAGGCGTTCCGGCTCGTGACCCTGCCACTGCTCGCCCCGGGCATGCTCGCCGCAGGACTCCTCGCGCTCGCGATGTCGATCGACGACTACGTGATCACCTCGTTCGTCGCGGGGCCCTCGGTCACGTTCCCGCTGTTCGTCTACGGCGCCGCCAAGGCCGGCATGCCGCCGCAGGTGCTCTGCTTCGGCACGCTCGTGTTCGCGGTGGGGCTGCTCGTGGCGCTGCTGAACGGAGCGCTGAACCGGCGGTTGGCGCGCACCCGCGGCTGACCGCAGAAGCGGCGCGGGAACCCCGCCGAGGACCAAACCTGGTGTCGAGGTCACCGATCGCGGGACCGTCCGTTCGGGGCGTCGCTCCGGAACAACCAGAAGTACCCGACGGCGAGCCCCAGTGCGAGCGTCAACCCCATGCCGATCATCGAGAGCGCGGACAGCCGTTGTCCACTGGCCGATCCTGCGGGCAGCACATCGCTGACGCAACCCGCGACGAGGGCCGCCACGAAGAGGGCTGCGACCACGGCGACCGACGCGATCTTCATCACTCTCACGCGCAGGTCCCGCTCACTGGCTGTTGCACCAGACTGCCGGCGGGACCGCTCGAACGATGATCCCGCGACCCTTGGCGTTGCAGTTGTTCACGACCACGGCCCCGAGACCGAGGATGGAGCCGATGATCCCCGCCCCTGCTGCGCCGGGAGCGAACCCGATCGCTCCGCAGATGGCGGTGACGACACCGAGGGCTGCCGCGCCGGTTCCGTACGCGCGGGACAACTCCCCCGCCTTGCAGGAGCTGAAGTAGAAGTTGTACTGCAGTCCGGTCCTGTCCCAGGTGTTCCGGCCCCTGCATGCGGAAGTGGTCACGAGCATCCGTTCGAGCGTCCGAACCGCAGTCGGTCGGGGTTCCACACCGACGACGTCTCCTTCGCCCAGGGCGGTCCACGTGTCCGCGAAGTCCTGCACATCGCTCGCGGCGACCCCGTCTGCCAGGGCCTCCGGAGCGTTGAACGCACGAGTGGACGGGTCGACCGCGTCCAGCAACGCGGTGAAGTCGTGCACCTGCTCCTGCGTCGCCGGCGTCGTCACTCGCTGCGGAATCCCACTCTCGGCGTTCGCGGGGGTCGCTGTGAGCAGGGAAGCGCAGAGTGCCGCAGCGGCTGCGGTGATCAGAGCGGTCCGTGTGCGGGTCATGGTGCAGAGCTTCACGAGAGTCCTCCGGAGCGTCGTTGCTGGGTACGAGAAGACTGCCGGTAGAACGTGGAATACGCAACATCACACGGCGTCCGGGCGTGTCCACGGGTTGCGCCCGGGTCCCTGCGTGCCCGTCCGGGCGGTCCCGAGATCGTAGGGTGACGGCATGGACGTCATCGAGGTCGACGAGCGGGACAGCACGTGGGAGGACCCGCGTCCGCGCTTCCGCGTGTACGTCCAGCGCCCCGAAGGCGAGGTGTTCGCGACCGACACGACTGAGCTGCTCGAGGCCGACGTCCTGCAGGCCGTCGACTGGGCCCAGCGCCGCGCCGCCGAGCACGAGGGCGCGCTCTGGTCCCTCGCACTCGTCTCGGACGACCGGCGCGGGCTCCGCGGGCTCACCTGGCTCGTCGGTTCGGACGCGAACGACCCTCCGGAGGACGGCCTCGACGTCGACCGACGCGCGCGCATGCGTGCACGCCGGTCGGATCCCGTCGTCGTGCCGCCCCGGGATCGGGCACCCGCCGACGACTGACCGTCACCGACGGCAAACGGGAGGCGCGGTGCCAGCCCGCACCGCGCCTCCCGTCCTGGGTGATCCGCGTCAGGCGACGGCGGTCGTGGCCTGCTCGCGGTCGGCGGATGCGTCGTCGCGGAGCAACCGGTCGGCGGTGCGGAGCGACAGCGCCATGATCGTCAGTGCCGGGTTCGCGATGAGGGAGCTCGGGAACACCGAGTTGTCCACGATCCACAGGTTCGGCACGTCCCACGACCGGCCGGCGGCGTCGACGACCGAGCTGCCGGCGTCGGTGCCCATGCGGGCGGTCCCGACGGTGTGCGCGGTCCGGTCGAGCACCCGGACGTCCGTGCCACCAGCGGCCTCGACGATCGCGGTCATGGTGCGGACGGCGTGCCGGGTGATGGCCTCCTCGTTCGACCCGGGCGAGAACGTGACGCGGGCCTTCGGCACCCCGTTCGCGTCCACCTCGTCGGCGAGCACGAGCCGGTTGTCGTCGTACGGCAGGCACTCGGCGTTGATGCCGACGCCGGCCATCCGCGGGTAGTCCTGCAGGGCACGGACGAGCGCCGCACCCCGGAGCCCGCCGCCGCGCACGAGGCTCGTGGCCAACGTCAGCGGTTGCGCGCCGAGGCTCTGGATGAGGTAGCCGCCGGCGAAGTCCGCGTCGTCGGGGCGGATGAAGTCCTCGGTGATGATCGACGACGGGTAGCCACGGTAGGAGCGCATCGACTCGTCGAACGTCGCCCACACCTGGGTGGCGCCGTGCGCGGTGAAGTTCCGGCCCACCTGACCGCTGCTGTTCGCGAGACCGGTGTGCAGCAGCAGCCGCGGCGTCTCGATGCCGCCCGCGGCGAGGACGAGCGTGCGGCAGCGCTGCCGGTGGTCCCGCCCGCCCTGGCGGTAGACGACGGCCTCGACCCGGCCGCGGGCGTCGAGCTCGACGCCGTGCACGAAGGCCTCGGCGCGGATCTCCGCCCCGAACGCGACGGCGGCGGGCAGGTACGTGGTGTCCATCGACACCTTCGCCCCGTTCCGGCAGCCCTGGTGGCACGAACCGCAGGACACGCAGGCCTGGCGCAGGCCGTGGTGCTCCTGGTGCCTGTCCTCGGTGGTCAGGCCGACGGGGGCGTCGGTGGCGGTGATGCCCACCGCGGCGGCTCCCCGGATCATCATGTCCGACGAGGCGTTCCGCGGCGGCGGACCCATGCGGTAGCGGCGCTCCGGGTCCCACGGGTAGTGCGCGGGTCCGGCGACGCCGACGTCGTGCTCGGCCTGCTCGATCCAGCAGGTGAGCTCGGCGTGGTCGATCGGCCAGTCCTCGCCCTGCCCGGAGTCGGTGCGGAGCCGGATGTCGTGCTGGTTCGGCCGCGGCGTGAACGCGCCCCAGTGCAGGGTCGACCCGCCGACGCCGGTGCCGCTGTTGTTCGGGCCGAAGGCGGTCGGGGCGCTGCCGCCGCTGATGCGCTCGTCCATCCAGTTGATGTCACCGGGTGCCTCGACCTCGTCGGGCGTGTGGTCGTCCGGCTCGGTGTTCGGACCGGCCTCGAGCGCGACGACGCTGAGTCCGCGTCGTGCGAGGGTCGCCAGCAGGGGCGCTCCGCCCGCTCCCGTGCCGACGACGACCACGTCGACGACCTCGTCCTCGCTGTGGTGGCGCTGGTGGTCGAGTCTCATCGTCCGGCTCCCGTCGGTTCCCATGCTTCGCGCTCGCCGGCCCCGAGGAGCAGGAAGCCCTGTTTGCGCAGACCGTCGCCACCGTTGGCGAAGCCGTCGTAGTCGATCGCGGCCATCGTCGCCGGGTGCGCCATCCACTGCTTGGCGAGGTCGACGCTGGCGTCCTCGAGCCACGCACGGAGCTGCGGACCGTCGAGCGACCCGGCGGTGGGCGTGTACTCGCCCGCCGCGACGGCGTCGACGACCTCGGCGAGGTGCTCGTCGCCGTGCGCGGTTTCGCTCCGGAGCGCGTCGAGCCCGGCCCGGTACGCGTCGACGTCGGCGGGCAGGCCGTCCGGTCGCCAGCCGTCCCCGAGCCCGTCGGCGAGCTGGTCGTCGACGCGCAGCGCGAGGTCGACCGGGCGGTCGCCGGGCTGCGGCACGACGACACGCGCCAGAGCCCGGAGCGTGTCGAGCTGCTCGCGGGTGAGGGCACGCGGTTCGCGGTCCGGGGCGTCGGGCAGCGCGCGGACGGCGAGGATGCCGCGGGTGCGGGCGCTGACCCGGGGCGAGGCGATCACGCGCGCGGTGCCTTCCGGGACGACGGGACCGTGGTCGACCCGGCGGCGCCAGAAGTCGCGGATGCGGTCGGCGACGGCGTCGGGCTGCTCCCACGGCAGCAGGTGTGCCGCCCCGGGGACGGTGTCGAACTCGCCCGCGGTCCAGTGCGGCAGGTTCAGGTCGCGCTGGGCGTCCGGCCCGAGGTCGCCGTCCTCGGCGCCGGCGAGCACGAGGGCGGGGACCGGGTTCGGCGGGAAGACGGTCGACCAGTCCTCGCGGCTGCCGCGGACGAGCCAGTCGGTCCAGGCCTGCGGAACGGCGCGCTGCACGTCGTGCACGGCGATGGTGTGCGGTTCCGGCGCCAGGCGGGACGCGGTGTTGGCGTCGACGAAGGCCTCGGCCTCGTCGGGTCCGATCTCGCCGTCGGACGCCCAGTCGAGCATGGACTGCCGACGCTCGTCGTCCATCGGTTCGGGGGAGAGCGGCGACGCGGCGAGCAGCACCACGGCACGCAGGCCGAACAGGCCGTTGCTGCCGTCCACGGTGCGCGCAGCCACGACGGAGGCGACCTTCCCGCCCATCGAGTGCCCGATCAATGCCCAGTCGGTGGCACCGCTCCGGCCGATCGCCCGCTCGACGAGGACGACCATCTCCTCGACGGTCGTCCCGGTGGCAGCGGTGCTCGTCCCGAACCCGGGCAGGTCGATCCCGACCAGGTCGAGCGTCCCGGCGAGGCGGGCGCGCAGCCCCGCGTACTCCTCGGAACTCGAGCCGAGGGCGTGCAGGCAGAACACGGTGGTGGGCATCCTTTGTTCCTACGTGCCCCTCCAGCAGCGCTCCCAGCGGGGTGTACCCCGGGAGTCTTTGTTTCGAGCATGCGACGATCTGCGGCTCCCCGGGCCGATCCCGGGCGGTCGGGGATAGGTTCGGCCCATGAGTGCAGAGCTGACGCTCGGCGCCGAGGAAGAACTGCACCTCATCGACCTCGATTCCGGCCGACTTTCCGCGAAGGCCCCGCGCCTTCTGCCCAAACTGCCCGCCGATCGCTTCGGCGCCGAACTCCAGCGCACGACCATCGAGACGAACACCCCCGTGGTGCGTACCCTCGACGACCTGCGACGCGTGATCGTCGACCTCCGCAGTGAACTCACCGCCGCGATCGCGCCCGCCGGGGTCACCATCGCCGCGGCCGGCACCGCACCGCGGTCGGAGTACGCCGACTTCGAGCTGACGTCCGGTGGCCGCTACGGCCGCATGCAGGAGCAGTACCGGATGCTCGTCGACGAACAGCTCATCTGCGGTCTGCAGGTGCACGTCGGGGTGAGCGACCGCGACCTGGCGGTGCAGATCGCCCAGCGCGTCGCGCCCGTGCTGCCCGCCCTGCTGGCGCTCAGCGCGTCGAGCCCGTTCTGGAACGGCCAGGACACCGGCTACTCCTCGTTCCGCAGCATCATCTGGCAGCGGTGGCCCTCGGCCGGCAGCTTCGGACGGGTCCGGGACGCCGCCGAGTACGACGCGATGCTCGACGACCTCATCGCCTCGGGCGTGATCGCCGACAAGAAGATGGCGTACTTCGACGTGCGGCCGTCCTCGCACGCCCCGACGCTCGAGCTGCGGGTGTGCGACGCGACGCCGATCGTGGACGACGCCGTGCTCATCGCCGGCCTGTTCCGGGCCGCCGTCCGCAAGGCGGAGAAGGCGGTCGAGTCCGGTGCCGAGTGGCACCCGCGCAGCGAACCGCTGCACCGGGCCGCGATGTGGCAGGCGGCACGCAGCGGCCTGAGCGGCGAACTGCTCGGCCTCGGGCAGCACCCGGAGCGGCTCCCCGCCGAGACCGCCGTCCGGCAGCTCGTGTCCCGACTGCGTCCGGAGCTCGAGGAGCTCGGCGACTGGGCCACGGTGGCGGCGCTCGCCGAGGACACCCTCGCCCGCGGGAACTCGACGGACCGGCAGCGCACCGCGTACGCCGAGCGCGGCGAGCTCGACGACGTCGTGGCCGCGGTCGTCGAGGACACTGCCGGCACCCCGTCCGGCAGGGACGACCACCCGACCGTCACGATCCCGTCCTACCGCGTCCGCGCCGGCGACGAGGCCGTCGGACCGGGAGCCCGGCCCCGCCCGGCGTTCCGCGAGCTCGCGGCGTTCTTCCGCGGATGGGACGCCGAGGCCACCATCGAGCGCTGCGCCGCCCGCGACGCGTGGACCCGCGAGCACGAGGTCGGCTTCGTGGTCGACGGCGGCGTGCAGGCGTTCGGGTGCGACCTCGTGCCCCGGACCATCAGCGCGTACGAGTGGCGCCAGCTCGCCGCCGGCCTCGGGCAGCGCGCCCGCGCGATCGAGCTGTTCCTCCGCGACGCCTACGGGCCGCGCCGGATCGTGTCCGACGGCGCGATGGACGAGCACCAGTTCGTCGGCGCCGACGGCTGGGACCCGGCGGCCACCCGGCTGCCCGAGGACGCCGTTCGAGCGTCGGTGATGGGGTTCGACCTGGTCCGCAACGAGTTCGGCGGGTGGCGGGTGCTCGAGGACAACGTCCGGTCGCCCTCCGGCGTCGCGTACGGCATCGCGCTCCGCGAGCTGATGGACGACGTCGTGCCGGACGCCCCGCGGCCGGAGCACCTGCTCGACCCGCACGGCGTCGTCGACCGCCTGCGGCACACGCTCCGCACGAACGCGTCCGCCGTGACCGGCGAACCGGACCCGGTGATCGCGCTCGTCACCGACGGCCCGGCCGCCGGCGCGTGGTTCGAGCACCGACGGCTGGCCGACGGAGCCGGGCTGCGCCTCCTGGCCGGCTCGGACCTGGACGTCCGCGACGGCCACGTCGTCGAGGCGCGGACGGGCGACGTCCTGCACGGGCTGTACCTGCGCATCGACCGCGACGTCAGCGCGCTCGCCGCCGAGCACGCACCGGACCTCGGCGCGCGCGTCCTCGACGTCGCCGCCGCGGGGGGCGTGCACCTGGCGAACGCGCCGGGCAACGCGCTCGTCGACGACAAGGCCATGTACGTGAACGTGCCGGACCTCATCTGGTACTACCTCGACGAGAAGCCGCTGCTCGACGCCGTCCCGACCTACCGCACCAGCATCGAGGGCGAGCGGCTCTCGGTGCTCGACCGCGTCGGGGAGCTCGTGACGAAGCCGGTCGACGGCGAGGGCGGGCGTGACGTCCTGATCGGGCCGAGCGCCAGCGCCCCCGAGGTCGCCGAGCGGCGCCGTGCCATCGCCGCCGACCCGGACCGGTGGGTCGGACAAGAGGTCGTGCAGCTCTCCTCGCACCCGACGATCGGACCGGCAGGGCTCGACCCCCGGCACGTCGACCTGCGGGCCTTCGTGTACGTCACAGGGACCGGGCCGGACGACACCCACCTCGCCGACGTCGCCCTCACCCGGGTGGCGCCGGAGGGCAGCATGGTCGTCAACTCCTCGCGGGGCGGCGGGGCCAAGGACACCTGGATCACCGGAACGGCAGGAGAGCGCTGATGTGCGGACTCGCGGGAGAACTCCGGTTCGACGGGACGGCACCGGACGTCGCGGCGGTGGCGCGGATGACCGGCTGCCTCGTGCACCGCGGCCCCGACGGTGACGGGCTGTGGGCGCGCGGGCCGGTCGCGCTCGGACACCGGCGGTTGTCGATCGTCGACCTGTCCACCGCCGGCGCGCAGCCCATGGTGCACCCGCGCGCGGGACTGACCATCGCCTACAACGGCATGGTCTACAACTACCGGCAGCTCCGCGACGAGCTGCGCGGCCGAGGCCACGGGTTCTCCTCGACCTCGGACACCGAGGTCATCCTCGCCGCCTACGCCGAGTGGGGCACCCGCTTCGTCGACCACCTGGTCGGGATGTTCGCGATCGCGATCTGGGAGCACGCCAGCGGCCGGCTCGTCCTCGCCCGCGACCGGCTCGGCATCAAGCCGCTCTACGTCGCCGAGGTCCCCGGCGGGATCCGCTTCGCCAGCTCCCTGCCCGCGGTCCTGGCCGGTGGTGGCGTCGACACGAGCATCGACCCGATCGCCTTCGCGTCCTACATGACCTTCCACTCGATCGTCCCGGCGCCCCGCACGATCCTGTCCGGCGTCGGCAAGCTGCCGCCCGCGACCGTCCGGGTGATCGAGCGCGACGGGACCTCCCGCGACGAGACCTACTGGGAGCCCCGCTTCGAGCGCGACCCGGAGAAGGCCGACTGGACCGACCAGGACTGGCAGGAGGCCTTCACCGCGAAGCTCCGCACCGCGGTCGAGCGCCGCATGGTCGCCGACGTGCCGGTCGGCGTGCTGCTCTCCGGCGGGATCGACTCCTCGCTCGTCGTGGCCCTGCTCGCCGAGGCCGGTCAGCAGGACCTCGCCACGTTCAGCATCGGCTTCGAGTCGGCCGGCGGCGAGTCCGGTGACGAGTTCGAGTACTCCGACGAGGTCGCCCGGCACTTCGGCACCGACCACCACCGCATCCGGATCCCCTCCTCGCGCCTGCTCGACGGCATCGACGGCGCGATCGGCGCCATGAGCGAGCCGATGGTCAGCCACGACTGCGTCGCCTTCTACCTGCTGTCGGAAGAGGTGTCGCAGCACGTCAAGGTGGTGCAGTCCGGGCAGGGCGCCGACGAGGTGCTCGGTGGCTACAGCTGGTACCCGCCGCTCGCCTCCGTCCCCCGGGACCAGGCCGCCGAAGCCTACCGGTCGGTGTTCATGGACCGCCGCTGGCCGGCCCTGCAACCCCTGCTCGGAGAGCGCTGGCGGAGCGACGACGACACCCCGTCCGCGTTCGTGGACGCCGCGTTCGCGGTCCCCGGCGCCGAGACGAGCGTCGATGCCGCGCTCCGCAGCGACACGATGACGATGCTCGTCGACGACCCGGTGAAGCGCGTCGACAACATGACGATGGCGTGGGGCCTCGAGGCGCGCGTGCCGTTCCTCGACCACGAGTTCGTCGAGTTCGCCGGGGCGATCCCGCCGGAGCTGAAGCTCGCCGACGGCGGCAAGGGCGTCATGAAGCGCGCGGCCCGCGGCATCGTCCCCGACGCCGTCATCGACCGGACGAAGGGGTACTTCCCGGTGCCGGCGATCCGGCAGCTCGAGGGCCCGTACCTCGAGCGCGTCCGGCAGGCGCTGCACGCGCCGGAGGCTCGGGAGCGCGGGCTCTTCGACCCGGGTACCGTCGAGCGGATGCTCCAGGACCCGAACGGCACACGGACCGAGATCGGCGCGAACGCGCTCTGGCAGCTCGGCCTCATCGAGATGTGGCTGCAGCAGCAGGGGGTGCGGTGAGGCCGGGAGGCGCGACACCCGTCGCGTCGTCGACCCGCGTCCGGCAGGCGGCCGACCTGGGCGAGCGCCTCGTCGCCGCCTGGGGGTCGTGGGGACCCACCATGACGCGGAACGCGCGCCGGGTCGCCTTCGTCAGTGATCGGCACGGCACCCCCGAGGTCTTCGTGCAGGACGTCGTCGTCGGCGCCGACCCGCCCGAGCCCGTGCGGATCCGACTGTCCGACGACCCCGTGATCCGGGTGACGTGGTCGTCCGACGGCGAGTGGCTCGCCGTCGCCATCGCGACGGACGGCGGCGTGAAGCAGCAGGTCTGGGTGGTCCGCCCGGACGGCTCCGACGCCGCGCAGATCGCCGGGTCCCGGTACCAGCACGCCGAGCTCGGACCGTGGAGCCGCAGCGGCCACCGGGTCGTCATCACCCTGCCGTCCACCGAGGCCGACCAGCCCGCCCGCTCCTACCTCGTCGACCCCGTCTCCGGGGACCGCGACGACCTCGCGGTGGGGGAGCTCATCCACATCCTCGACCTGAGCGTCGAGGAGCGCCTCGTCGTGCTCCGCGACGGCCAGCGCGGCCAGGAGTTCGTCGTGGTCGTCGACCGGCTCACCGACGAGAGCCACGCGCTGCTCGCCGACTCACCGGACGGCTCGGCCGAGATCGCGTTCCTCCGACCGGCGCCCGCCAGCGAGACCAGTCCGCTCGTCGCCTACGTCGCGACCGAGGACGGGCTGCCCCGCCGTGGGCTCGTCGCGCAGCCCGTCGGCCCGCACGGCTGGCGCGGAGCACCCCGCCGGATCACCGAGCGGGACGACGCCGAGCTGGAGTACCTCGACGCCGACGACGCCGGACGGACCCTGCTGCTCGTCTGGAACGTCGACGGCCGGAGCGAGCTCGACCTCGTGAACACCCACGACGCCTCGCGCACCCCGGTGCCGGACCTGCCCGGCGAGGTCGTCACCGACCCGGTGCTCAGCCGCGACGGGCGCAGCGTGCTCCTCGCCGTCGAGGGCCCCACGCGGCCGCGGGAGCTCTGGCGGCTCGACACGAACGCGCTCACCTGGAGCCGGGTCACCGGCGTCCCGGCGCTCCCCGACGTGCGGCTGGTCGAGCCGACGCTCGAGCGCTTCGCGGCGCGCGACGGGCTGGAGCTCACCGGCTGGCTGTACCGGGCGGTGGACCCGGCCACGTCGCCGACCGACGGCGACCCCGGTGCCGGTGCCGCGCCTCCCGGCCCCCGCGCAGCGCTCGTCCACCTGCACGGCGGACCGGAGTCGCAGGAACGACCCACCTTCTCGCCGCAGCACCAGGCGCTCGCAGCGGCGGGGATCACGGTGTTCGCGCCGAACATCCGCGGGTCCAGCGGTTCCGGGCGCGACTTCGTGCACGCCGACGACCTCGGGCTCCGCTGGAACGCACTCGCGGACGTCGTCGACTGCGCGCGGTTCCTCGTGTCGAACGGGTACGCCGACCGGTCCCGCGTCGCCGTCGAGGGCCGCTCGTACGGCGGGTACGCGACCCTCGCGTCCCTGGCGTTCACGCCGGACGTCTTCGCCGCCGGGGTCGCCGTGTGCGGGATGAGCGACTTCGCGACGTTCTACCGGGACACCGAGCCGTGGATCGCCTCGGCGGCCGCGACGAAGTACGGGCACCCCGTCGACGACGCCGCCCTGCTGGACTCCCTGTCGCCGATGCGGGCGATCGACGACGTCACCGCGCCGCTCCTCGTCGTGCACGGGGAGCTCGACACGAACGTGCCGATCGGCGAGGCGCACCAGGTCGTCGCGGCGCTCCGGGCGAGGTCGCACGACGTGGAGTACCTCGAGCTCGCGGGCGAGGGGCACGAGTACCGACGGGCCGCGTCGCGCGAGGAGCTCGTGCGGCGGATGGTGACGTTCGTGGCGGACCGGCTGGGCTGACGTCGACGGCGTGCGCGTCACGCCGTGCAACGCGGCACGGGTCCGTCCGTGCGGCGTTGCAGGATGGAGGCATGACGACGAGTGCCGACGTGACCGACCTGACCCGTCCCGGAGAGGTCCTCCTGACCGACGTGCAGGACGCGGACGCCGTCGTCGACCACGCCCGCACCACCTACGCCGCCGCCGTCGTCGCCGACACGGCCGGCTGGGCGGACGGCGACCGCCGACGTCTCGAGGACCTCGGGTTCCGGGCCGGGGACGCCCGCGGCGCAGCCCTCCGGACGCTCGACCTGACCATCGCCGACGACGGCACCCCGACCCGACTCCTCGACAACCCCGCGCTCGCCGCGCTGAACAGCCACCACGCCCGGTTCGCCGAACGCCGCGGCGAGGTCGTCCGGTACCTGCCCGACGTCTCCGTCTGGACCGGGATCCCGGACCGCCCCACGCCCGCGGACTGGGAGGACGTCCGCGCGCTCCTCGGTCCCGGGGCCGTGGTCCGTGTCGGGACCTCGGCGGTGGTCCCGGACGGCTGGCCCGCGGCCGAGGGCATGCGCGGGGTGCAGCTCACCGGCGAGGACGTCGAGGGGGAGGCCGACGCCGAGGCCGTGGAACTCACAGCCGACGACGTCCCCGAGATCCTCGAGCTCGTCGCGCGCACGAAGCCCGGCCCGTTCCTGCCCCGCACGATCGAGCTCGGACGCTACGTCGGCATCCGCCGCGAGGGGCGACTCGTCGCCATGGCCGGGGAGCGCCTGCACCCGCCGGGCTGGACCGAGATCAGCGCGGTGTGCACCGACGACGCGTTCCGCGGACAGGGGCTCGGGCGGCGGCTGGTGCTCGACGTGGTGCACGGCATCCGGGCGCGGGGCGAGGCACCGCTCCTGCACGCGGCGGCGGGCAACACCGGGGCGATCCGCCTGTACCAGCACCTCGGCTTCCGGCTGCGGGAGAGCGGTGCGCTCCGGTTCGTGCAGGTCCCATGACCGCGATCGTCGCGCGCGGTGCGACGCGGGTCGGGAGGCGCGGTTCCGGACTGACCCGTGCCTCCCGTCCGACACGTCGGTCAGCCGACCTTCTTCCAGGTGCCACATCCGCTCGATTCGAAGCCCACGGCGTTCCGCGGGATGGTGACCGTGACGGTCGCCCGTGCGTCGCGGTAGTCGTTCGCGATGATCGACTCGATGTCTCCGTCCGCGGCCGAGAAGGTCGCCCAGTAGCAGCCGGCCGGTGCAGACGTGCGCCACGTGGTGCCGGCGCTGATCTGTGGTCCGACGACGTACACGCCGTCCGAGCTGATGTTCGCGAGCTTCGGACCCGCGGATCCGACCGGGTACCAGGAGCCGCAGTCGTCGAGCTCGACGTACTTGTCCGAGCTCGAGATGGTCATGAGTCGCTGACCGGAACCGAGGTCGTTCGCTCGGATGTCGTCGAGGCGACCCTGCGCGCTGCTGAGCCGCGCCCAGTAGCAGAGCTGGCTCGTCTTCGTCGTCGAGTAGTACGTGCCGGCCTTCACCTGCGTGCCGACGCGGAAGGTTCCGTCCCCGGAGAACGCCACCGCGGCCTTCGAGATCGCGGCGGTGGCCGCGCTGCGAGCGGCACCGTCGGCGTAACCGTTCTTCGACACGATCACTCGGGACGAGATCTTCGCCCCGACGTCGTAGTACCCCAGTCGGTAGGTCCGACCGGTCATGCTCGGGACGACGGTCCCGTTGCGCGACCACTCGTACCGGTAGGTGAGCCCCGAGGCGTTCCACGAACCCTGCGAGGTGGTGAGGACGCTGCCGCTGCGGGTGATGCCGGCGACCGCAGGGTTCTTCGTCGCACGAGGGGCGTCTCCTCGGGCAACGACCCCGACGTCCTTGGTGCGCGTGGCCGTCGTGTAGCCGGACCGTGACCCGGTGATCCCGACGCTGAGCTTGTGCCCCCGATCCGCCACCGTCGGCGTGTACCGGGTCTTGTACGCGCCGCCGATCGCCACGCCGTCCCGGTACCAGCGGTACCCGACCGTGGTCGGAGTGGGTTTCCACGTCGGCGCGGCGACCGTCAAGGATCCACCGACCTTCGCGCTCCCGGTGACGGTGGGGGCAGCCGTGGTGAACGACAGCGGCGCGGGTGTCGCTGGCGGGCTCGTCGGAACGGGCGGATCGGTCGGTTTGGGGGATCCCGTTGCGTCAGTGGACACCTCCGGAGACGTCCCCACCGTCGACGACGAGCTGGTCCCTCCCGCTGCAGGGCTGGCTGTGGCCGCGGCCGTCGGTGGGCCGGGCGTCGAGGTCGTGGTCGGTGCTGCGTTCGCCGGAGCGGTGGCCAGCATGGTCGCGGCGGTGACGGCCAGGGCTGCCAGGGGCAGGACGAACCGCCTCGGTCGTCCGGCGGCGCGTTCGGGTCGTGCCATCGAGGTGCTTCCGTTCTTCAGGTCGTGTGGGCGGATCGCCCGTACCGAGAATAGGAGAGCGGTACTCATGTTATGCACGGCCAGTTCGGGGGGTTGACCGCGCCGTGGCCCGTTCCGCACACTGACTGCGCTCGGCAGGGGGCTGCCGGGGACCGGGGACCAGGAGGGTCGAGAACGTGCGGATGTCCACCGTGACCGCAGGGGCGGTCGTGCTCGGGATCGCGCTCGCCGCGGTCGTCACCACGTCCGTCGGCGTGCCCGGAGCCGGCGCGGCACCGGCCTGCCGCGGGGACCGCATCAGCGTCTCGGCGCTGTCGACGGGCTGCGTCGTGTCGGACGGCACGGTCGTGTTGCCGGACGGCCGGCAGTTCCGGGTGCCGCCCGTCGGGACGACCGTGTCCGCGATGCCGGTCGGTGCGTCCGGCACCGCGGACGACGGCGACGTGTCGGTCACGAACACCGGCCGTTCGGGCGTCGCGGTCCTCGTGCACGACGACTGGTCCGGGTCGCCGGCCGCGATCCGACAGGAGCGGGCCGCCCTCGCCCACCGCACGCTCCCCGGCGGCTCCGCGCTCCGGACCGCCGGTGGCGCGGCGTCGTCCACGGCGGCCGCGAGCGGGGCGTCCAGCTGCTCGTCGACGGCGTACGCCAAGCTCGGGTTCCGCTGGACCGGACCCGTCGAGTGGGGGTACAACCCGAACAACCAGAAGGTGTCGGGCGCCGCGGCGATCGGTGCCGGTGCGGACGCCTGGACCGGCACGACCACGGCCTGCGGACGGACGGTCCGTTCGACCGCGGACGACACGTACACCGGCAGCCGCAAGGTCGCGATGGGCATCACCGCGACCGGCGGTTGCGGCACGTCCGACGGCGCGAACATGGTCGGGTGGGGGTCGCTCCGCGCGGGGACGCTCGCGGTGACCTGCGTCTGGTCCCGCGGGGGCGTCGCGGTCGAGGCCGACCAGCGGTACTCGACGTCGGTGGCCTGGTCCGCCACCACGACGTGCTCCGGCTCGCGCTTCGACCTGCGCGGGGTCGCCACGCACGAGTGGGGGCACGCCTGGGGCCTCGGGCACACGGCGTCGTCGAGCGGGCTCGTCATGAAGCCGGCGTCGACGACGTGCGAGACCGGCCAGCGGACCCTCGGTCTCGGCGACCTGATCGGCATCGACGCGCTCTACTGACCGCGACCGGTTCGGAGTGGTCGTGATCCTGGATTCTCTAGGATCGACGCATGTCGACCACGATGCCGGGCTTCGGGACCGAGCGCATCACGCAGCTCGGGCTGCGCGACCGTGTCTACGACCGGGTGCTCGAGGTGCTGATGGGTCACGACGTCGAGCCGGGCATGCGCCTGTCGATCGACGGGCTGGCCCGGTCCCTCGGCGTCTCGCCGACGCCGGTGCGCGAGGCGCTCGTGCAGCTCGAGCGCACCGGACTCGTCACGCGCGAGGCCAACAAGGGCTACCGGGTGTCACCGCCGCTCGCGGGGGACCAGCTCGAGGCGTTGTTCGACGCTCGGCTCATCGTGGAGTCCGGTGCCGTCGAACTGGCGGCGCGGGGCGACGTCCCGGCCCTGCGGACACGGCTGGCCGCGGCGCTCGAGGAGCAGGCGGCCGTCGCCCGGGAGATCGCCGGCGTCGGGGTCGGTGCGGCGTCCGAGGAGCTGATGGCCCGTTTCTTCCGGGCCGACTGGCAGTTCCACCAGCTCGTGTTCGACGCGACGCGGAACCCGTTCCTCGAGGAGATGTCCGAGATCATCACGACGCGTGTGCACCGGATGCGGCAGATCGTCGAGGGCGGCGGCGACGACACCGAACGTGCCGTCCAGGAACACCGGGACATCCTGGAGGCGTTGGCCGATGACCCGGCTTCGGCCGTCGCGGCGATGCGGCACCACATCGACGCCGTGCGGCTCCGGTCGCGAGCGGACGCGTCGCACACCGCCTGACGTCGGTGCCGCATCGGCGCGGTGGTCGCTGTCCACGGCACCGACCGGGCGTGCGTGGACGCCCGTCCCGAGGTTCGGGTCAACGGGACGGGCGTCCTGATCCTCCACGTCCGGGCTCCTTCGGAGCCCCCCGGACAGGGGGTTTGGTCGGATCGGTTGCGGATTCGCCGCGTCGGAGTATCTTTCCTATAGGAAAGAGGTTCGATGACGAGCCCGACATGCGAAGGAGCATCCCGTGAGCACACCGCAGGACTGGGTCACCCAAGACTGGGACGCCACCACCTGGACGGCCGACACCTGGCCGATCGCGACGTGTCTGCACGGGTTCCCGCCGGTGACCCGTGACGGGGTCGCCTTCCACGATGCGGACCCCGAGGTGTGGGACGACGTCTTCTCCCAGATCGAGGCGGTCGGGTTCTCGCTCGCCGAGATGGCGGACAGCCACATCCGACCCGCCGACCTCGAGCGGTCCCGGCGCGACGAGCTGTTCGCGATCGCGAAGGCGCACGGTGTCGGCATCCCGTCGGTGCACCTGCAGCGCAGGAGCATCGTCCAGCCCGGGCACGAGGAGGACAACCTCGCCTACGCCCACCGCACGATCGACGCGGCGGCGGAGTGGGGCATGCAGGTGTTCTCGACCGGGCTGCACCAGCCGTTCAACGAGGCGCAGCGGAAGGCCCTCTGGTTCTGGACTGCCCAGGGACCGAAGGACCCGGACGACCCCGAGGTCCGTGCCGCCGCGGTGTCGCGCCTCCGCGAGCTCGGCGAGCACGCCGCGAGCGTCGGGCTGCCGATGGCCCTGGAGCTCTACGAGGACACCTACCTCGGGACTGCGGACAGCGCCGTGCGCCTGATCGAGGAGATCGGCCTCGACACCGTCGGGCTGAACGCCGACGTCGCGAACCTCATCCGGCTGCACCGCCCGGTGGAGGACTGGCGCGAGCTCTTCGCGAAGACGCTGCCGTTCACGAACTACCTGCACGTGAAGAACTACACGCGGGACGAAGCCGGAGACGGCAGCTGGGCGACGAGTGCGCCGAGCACCATGGAGGCCGGGCTCATCAACTACCGCCAGGTCCTCCGCGACGCCGTCGCCGACGGGTTCCGCGGGATCGTCATGACGGAGCAGTACGGCGGGGACAGCCTCGGCGTCTGTGCCACCAACCAGCAGTACATCCGTTCCGTCCTCGCCACCTCGGTGGTCGGGGCGACGAAGCAAGGAGTCACCCGATGAGCACCCTCGACATCGCCGTCGTCGGATCCGGTTACATGGGCGGCGGGATCGCCCAGGTCCTCGCCCTCGCCGGCCACACCGTCCGGATCGCGGACGTCTCCGCCGAGATCGCCGCGTCCAACCGGGAACGGCTCATCACCGAGACGGAGCAGTTCGTCGCGGACGGCCTGTTCCCCGCCGACGCCGTGGCGCGCGTCGACGCTCACCTCAGCGCCGCGGACTCGATCGAGGAAGCGGTCGCCACGGCCGACTTCATCGAGGAGGCCGTCCCCGAGAAGCTCGAGATCAAGCACGCGACGCTCCGCCGCATCAGCGCCGCCGCCCGTCCCGACGCCGTCATCGGGTCGAACACGTCGACCATCCTCATCGAGTCCCTCGCCGAGGCGGTCACCGGCCCCGAGCGCTTCCTCGGCGTGCACTTCTCGAACCCGGCGCCGTTCATCCCCGGTGTCGAGCTCATCGCGCGCCGTCCGCGCGACGCGATCCGTGCCTCCCGTCCGGCCGACAGGCCGACAGGCCGACCGTCCGTCGGACGCACCGAAACCGCACCGTGCTCGCAAAGGAGCGAACCCGTGTCCCTTCCCCCTGCCCCCGCGCTCGGGTCGACGAACGACCCCGCCCTGAAGTCGGCGATCGGCAAGGCGACGAAGCACCTCATGCCGATGCTCGTCATCCTGTACTTCGTCGCCTTCCTCGACCGCACCAACGTCGGGTTCGCCGAGGAGGCGCTCAGCGTCGACCGCGGCATCTCCGACGCCGCGTTCGCACTCGGTGCGGGCATCTTCTTCATCGGCTACGCGATCTTCGAGATCCCGTCCAACCTGCTGCTCAAGCGGTTCGGCGCACGGTTCTGGCTCGCCCGCATCGCGATCACGTGGGGCATCGTCGCCGCACTGTTCTCGTTCACGACGAACGACACGATGTTCATCGTCCTGCGGTTCATCCTCGGCGTGACCGAGGCCGGCCTGTTCCCGGGCGTCATCATGTACCTGTCCGAGTGGTTCCCGAACAAGGTCCGCGTGCGGATGTTCGCGATCTTCTACCTGGCGCAGCCGTTCTCGCAGATGATCGGCGCCCCGCTCTCCGGCGGCTTGATCAGCTTCGGCGACCAGGCCACCCCGTTCCACGGCTGGCAGGTGATGTTCGCGGGCGAGGGACTGCTCGCGGTCCTCGCGGGCATCGCTGCGCTGGTGTTCCTGACGAACAGCCCGCAGCAGGCGAGGTGGCTCGACGACGGGCAGAAGGCGTCGCTCACCGCGGCGATGGCACGCGAGGACACCGCCCGCAGCGAAGACGGCCCGACCGGCATCTGGAAGGCGATGGCGAGCGGCCGCGTCTGGTACTTCACGATCATCTACTTCTGCCTGCAGGTCGCCGTGTACGGCACGACGTTCTACCTGCCGCAGCAGGTGTCCTCGCTGCTCGGCCAGGACGTCGGCTGGCAGGTCGGTCTCGTCGCCGCGATCCCGTGGCTCGTCGGGCTCGTCGCCTGCTACCTCGTCGGCTCGAAGGCGGACACCGTCGGACGTCGTCGCCGCTGGGGGACGTGGTTCTACGTCACGACCGGACTGTCGATCCTCGGGTCGGCGTGGGCCGGTGCGAACGGCCAACCGGTCCTGGGCATCCTGTTCATCACGCTGGCGGTCGCGAGCTTCCTCGCGGTGGGGCCGATCACCTGGGCGTACCCGACGGCCTTCCTGACCGGTGCGGCCGCCGCCGCGGGCATCGGGCTCATCAACTCGCTCGGCAACCTCGGCGGGTTCGTGGCACCGATCATGCGCACCGCGATCAACGACGTGGTGCCGACCGACAGCGGTGCGTTCGGCATCGTGTCGCTCGGGGTCCTGGCCTTCGTCGCGGCCGTGATGATCTTCTGCACGAAGTTCTTCCGGGGGGCGAAGGCGGATGACCTGCTCGACACCTCGCACGTCCGCACCACGACGTCGAAGGAGACGAGCGCGTGACCAGACTGTTCAACGATCCAGCGGACTTCGCCGACGAGGCCACCGACGGCTTCGTGGCCGCGAACGAGCGATGGGTGCGGAAGGTGCACGGTGGGGTTGCCCGCGCGACCACGAGCCCCGCCGGCACGGTCGCCGTCGTGATCGGTGGCGGGTCCGGGCACTACCCGGCGTTCGGCGGACTCGTCGGGCCGGGCCTGGCAGCCGGTGCCGCGATGGGGAACCTGTTCGCCAGCCCGAGCGCCCAGCAGGTGGCCGGTGTCGCCCGCGCTGCCGAGCACGGTGGTGGGGTGCTGCTGTCGTACGGCAACTACGCCGGCGACGTCCTCAACTTCGACGCCGCCGCGCGCACCCTCGAGGCCGAGGGGATCCCGGTGCGCACGGTGCGGGTGACCGACGACGTGGTGAGTGCGCCCGCCGATCGTGCGCACGAGCGTCGTGGGATCGCGGGGGACCTCTGCGTGTTCAAGGTCGCGGGAGCCGCCGCCGAGCGCGGCGACGACCTCGATGCCGTCACCGCCATCGCGGAGCGGGCGAACGACCGCACCCGCAGCTTCGGCGTCGCGTTCTCCGGCTGCTCGCTCCCTGGCGCCGACGAACCCCTGTTCACCGTGCCGGAAGGTCGCATGGCGATCGGGATGGGCATCCACGGCGAACGCGGCATCGACGAGACCGACGTGCCCACGGCCGACGGCCTCGCGTCGCTCCTGGTCGACCGGCTGCTCGAAGAGCCACCCTCCGGGCTGTCGCCCGAGGGTGCGCGGGTCGTCCCGGTCCTGAACGGCCTCGGTTCCGTCAAGTACGAGGAGCTCTTCGTCGTCTACCGATCGGTGCAGCGGCGCCTCGCGGAGGCCGGCATCGTCATCGTCGAGCCCGAGGTCGGGGAGCTGGTGACGAGCTTCGACATGGCCGGTGTCTCGCTGACGCTGTTCTGGCTGGACGACGAGCTCGAGGAGCTCTGGGCCGCACCCACCGACGCCCCGGCCTACCGCAAGGGCGGCGCCGTCGCCGCGGAGCGGCTGCCGGATTCGGCGCTCGAGGCCGACGAGGGGATCGTCGTCGGCACCGGGTCGCCCGAGTCCCACGCGGTCGCGGAACGCATCGCGACGGCCATCGCTGCGGCGCGGGCGGTCGTCGACGAGCACGCCGACGACCTGGGCGCGATGGACGCCGTGGCCGGCGACGGCGACCACGGCATCGGCATGCAGCGCGGCGTGCACGCCGCGGACGCCGCCGCGCGAGCAGCGCTCGAGCGCGAGGTCGGCGCCGGCGGACTGCTCGCGATCGCCGCCGACGCCTGGTCGGACAAGGCCGGTGGCACCTCCGGAGCGATCTGGGGTGCGGCCCTGGAGGCGCTGGGTCGCGTCCTCGGCGACACCTCGCGTCCGTCGGCCACCACGATCGCGGACGCCGTGCACGCGGCCGCCGAGGCCGTCCTCGCGTTCGGCGCCGTCCCCGGCGACAAGACCATGGTCGACGCGCTCGTCCCGTTCGACGACGCGTTCGGCCGGGCGGTGCGCGAGGGTGCGGCGACCGGTGACGCCTGGCGGACCGCGGTCGCGGCTGCCCGGGAGGCGGCGGACGCCACCGCCGACCTCGTGCCGCGCAAGGGACGGGCCCGGACCCACGCCGAACAGGCCGTGGGGACGAAGGACCCGGGTGCGGTGTCGTTCGCGTTGATCGTGAAGGCGGTCGCTCCGTGATCACCGTCGGGGTGTCGCTCAAGACGTACTTCTCGCACGGCCGGACGCTCTCGTGGGCGGCCGAGGTCGCGGACGTCGCCCGGCGGCACCCCGCGGTGACGTCCGGAGCGGCGTCGCTCTTCATCGTGCCGACCTTCCCGGCGCTCGTGCCGGTCCGGCGGATCCTGGACGAGGCCGACGCCCCCGTCCAGCTCGGGGCGCAGGACCTGTCGTGGGCCGACGCGGGTCCGTACACGGGCGAGGTCACGGGCGCCGAGCTGCGGGAGATCGGGGTCGACCTCGTCGAGATCGGCCACGCCGAGCGGCGTTCCCTGTTCCACGAGACCGACGACGAGGTCGCGGGGAAGGTGCACGCCGCCTTCCGCAACCACCTGCAGCCGCTGGTCTGCGTCGGGGAGACGAGCCGCGCCTCCCGTGCCGAGACCGTGGCCGAGGTGACCGCGCAGCTCGACCGGGCTGTCTCGACGGCGATCGCGGACGGACTGGCGGGGCCGCTCGTCGTGGCGTACGAGCCGGTGTGGGCGATCGGCGCTCCGGCACCGGCACCCGACGACCACGTCGTGGGCGTGCTCGCGGGGATCGAGGAGCACCTGGCGACCCGGCCGGAGCTCGCCGGCTCCGTGGTGATCTACGGCGGCAGCGCCGGACCGGGCCTCCTCACCCGCGGCCGGGGTCGGATCGGCGGACTGTTCCTCGGCCGGTTCGCGCACGACCCCGCCGCGATCTCCTCGATCCTCGACGAGGTGGCGGCACTCGAGGAGAGGTGAGCCGCTCAGGCGTCGCGTGCGCCCGCGAGTCCGTGGTCGTGTGCGTAGACCACGAGCTGCACCCGGTCCCGGAGCGCGAGCTTGCCGAGGATGCTCGAGATCTGCGTCTTGACCGTGGACTCCGTGACGAACTCCTTCGCCGCGATCTCGGCGTTCGACAACCCCCGTGATGCCCACCCGAACACGATCCGCTCGCGGTCCGTCAGCGACTGGAACGCCTCGGGCTGGGGTGTCGGGGCACGCTCGACGTCGGCGCCGAAGAGCTGCGAGAGGTCGTTCGGCGCGATCACCGAGTTCCCCTCGTGCACGGCGCGGACAGCGGCGAACAGGAACGGTGGCGTGGTGTCCTTCAGCAGGAACCCGCTCGCGCCGAGCCGGATCGCCGTGGCGGCAGCGGGATCGAGGCCGAACGTCGTCAGCACGACCACGCGGGGGAGCGGCCCATCGACCGCGCCGGAGAACAGCTGCCGGACGGTCTCGACCCCGTCCGTCCCCGACATCCGCATGTCGAGGAGCATCACGTCCGGTCGGAGCTCGGGGATCCGCGCCAGCGCCTCGGCTCCGTCGGAGGCCTCGCCGACGACGACCATGTCGTCCTGGGCGTCGAGCACGACGCGCAGGCCGGCGCGGAACAGCGCCTGGTCGTCGGTGAGCAGGATGCGGATCGGATCGGTCATCGGTTGGTCCCCCCATGGACGTCGAACGGGATGCGGGCGCGTGCGGCGAACACGTCGTCCAGGACGGCGGCGTCGAACGAGCCGCCGAGTGCGGTGAGCCGGGTGTGCATCCCGGCGAGTCCACGACCCGAGCCGCGGGTGCTCGCGGCCGGGACGACGACCGGGCCGGTGCCGACCGGGACGACGACCGGGCCGGTGCCGACCGGGCCGGTGCCAGCGGTCACGGTGCCTGCGGTCGGGCCGGTGGCCGGGCCGGTGCTCGCGGTCGGGACCAGGTTCTCGACCTCGAGCACGAGGTCGGCGGACCGCCAGGTCTCCCGCACGGTGACCGGCATGCCCGGGGCACCGTGCCGCAGGGCGTTCGTGAGCATCTCCTGCAGCACCCGGCGCGCGGCCGTCCCGCTCGTCGGACCGAGCACCACCGGCTGCCCGCGGACCGCCTGGTCGACGTCGACCCCGGCCTCGCGGATCCCCTGCACGATCTCCTCGAGCGAACCGGGGTCGGTCGCGGCGCCGGAGCCGTCGATGTGGCCGAGCACCTGTCGGACCTCGACGAGGGAGCTCCTGGCGGTGCTCGCGATCGTGGCGCTGACCTCGCGGATCCGGGCCTCGTCGTCGAGGAACGGCACCGAGTCCGCCTGCGCGATGATCACCGCGAGGGAGTGTCCGACGACGTCGTGCACGTCACGGGCGATGTCCGCACGGATCCGCTCGGACTCGGCGACGTCGATGGCGCGGGTCGCGGTGGCCTCGGCCTCGGTCGCGACGGCCTCGGCCCGGGACGCCGCCGCCTCGGCGTCCGCACGGCGCTCGGACTCGCGGTCGCGCGACCGGAAGGCCCGCACGGCGACGCCGCCGGCCCACACGCCGAGGAGCGCCGTCACCGGAGCTGCCATCGCGAGGAACGCCTGGTCGCGCGGCCCGTTGATGAGCACGAGGAACCGGAAGCCGGTCAGGGCGAGGTAGAGCGTGGCCCCGATGCCGGCCACGAACGCGAGCACGCCGGACACGATGACCTCGGTGCGGGTGCCGACCACGGCCGCGGTGCCGATCACCACGAAGATGGCGAGGTCGACGAGCGACGGCCGTTCACCGCCCCCGACCTGCACGATGCCGAGCACGACGACCATGAGCATCGCCGCCGTCGGCGAGAGACGGCGGAGGGCGATGGCCGCGGCGGCTGCCAGGACCGCGGCGAGGCTCGCGTGCTCGAGCTCGAGGTCGATGGGGAGCAGGAAGACGAACGCCGCGAAGGCCGCCCAGGCCACGTCGACGATGATCGAACGGGTGGCGAGCGGCCGGATGAACGTGCCCCGTTCCGTCACGGCACGATCATCGCACGGGGCGGTCCGCCACCGGTCACGGGGTCGGCGACATCGCGAGGAGCGCGACGGCGGTCACGACGACGATCGCCGCGCAGAGCATCAGGGTGGCGATCGTGTGCTTGGTCGAGGTGTCCATGCTCCGAGCCTCGCCGACCGTCCGGCGTCCGGCATCGGGCGCGAGGGTGAACGCCTTCATCCCCGCGGATGAAGGCGTCTGGTCCGCGCGGACGCGATCGGTCAGACGGTGATCTGGCCCAGCAGGCGGTGGGCGATCGCGATCGACTCACCGGACACCAC
This sequence comes from Curtobacterium sp. LFS084, assembly GCF_047977705.1. Classification (NCBI taxonomy): domain Bacteria; kingdom Bacillati; phylum Actinomycetota; class Actinomycetes; order Micrococcales; family Microbacteriaceae; genus Curtobacterium; species Curtobacterium sp. LFS084. The sequence continues at coordinate 69,547 of NZ_JBFPFM010000001.1, read as the reverse complement.
CGACAGCGGCGACGCGAGGAACGCGACGAGGTCCGCGATCTGCTGCGGGCTCGACTCTCCCGGGGCGCCAGGTCGCACCTCGGCGCTCGGCGTGTCCGTGACCGTTCCCGGATTGACGACGTTGACCGTGACCCCGGTGCCGGCGGCCTCGTCGGCGAGGTTCTTCGCGATGACGCTCACCGCGGTGTTCCGCAGCGACGCCGTGATGTTGCCCGACAGGTACGCGTTCTGCCCGCTGATGACCACGACACGACCGAACCCTGCTCCGCGCTGGGCGGGGAGCACGGCGTTGGCGACGCGGAGGAACCCGAGCGCCTTGCCGTCGATCGCGGTGAGGACCTGCTCCGGGTCGGACTTCCTCGCCGGGTCGAGCGTGCCGGCGCTCGGGGCCGCGGTGACGACGAGCGCGTCGATGCGGCCGTGCTGTTCGAGCACGCGGGCCACGCCGGCGTCCACGGAGGCCTGGTCGGCGGTGTCGATCGCGACGCTGTCGGGGGAGTCACCGGCGCTCCGTGAGGCGACGACGACGGTCGCCCCCTCGGCCCGGAGACGATCGGCGACGGCGGCGCCGATGTACCCCTTCCCTCCGACGACGAGCGCGACACGGTTCTTGAGTTCGAGGTCCACGCCGTCACGCTACGCCCGCACGATCCGCTCGGGACGGACGGACGGACGGACGGACGGACGGACGGACGGACGGACGGACGGGAGGCGCGGTGCCGGCCGGCCCCGCGCCTCCCGTCCGGTGGGCGGTCACCGACCGATCGTCGAGACCGCGCCCGTGTCGTCCGGCTGTTCCACGCGTGGCGGCGCGAAGACGCCGTCGTACAGGCGGACGGCACTCCACCCGGCGACGAGTCCGGCTGCCCCCAGCACCGCGGCGATCCACGGCACCACCGGGGTGCCGCTCCAGGCCCCCGGGGCGGCGACCCACGCGAGGAACACACCGATCGTGCTGCCCGCGGCCCCGATCACGGCGGCCGTCCGCCGGTCGAGGCTCGTGAACGTCAGCGCGATCGTCACGGCGGCGATCGCGGCGAGGGCGTTGACGAGGTCGAACACTGCCGCCGCTCCTACTCTCCGCTGCCGACGGCGAGCTGCTCGCGTCCGCCACCCGTGGTGACGGCGATCTTGCGGGGCTTCGCCGACTCCTTGACGGGGATCGTGACGCTCAGGACACCGTTGTCGTAGCCGGCCGTGATGCGCTCGGCGTCGAGGCCGTCCCCGAGCGTCAGCTGCCGGACGTACGTGCCGGGCTGGCGCTCGCGCGTGAGCCACTGCGAGCCCTCGGGAGCGCCGAGGGTGCGCTCGGCGCGGATGGTCAGGACGGACCCGTCCACGTCGATGTCGACGGAGCCTGGATCGATGCCCGGCAGGTCGACGTCGAGGACGTAGTGGTCACCCGTGCGGTAGAGGTCCATCGGCATCGAGCGGGGCCCCGCGGTGCCGAGGAGGGAGCCGGCGAGACGGTCCAGCTCGCGGAACGGATCGAAGTTCATCGTCATCGGAATCAACTCCTTCGTGTCTGCTGTTGAGTCCCCTCGACTCAACTGCGACATGTTCTAGCACTCGAGCCTGGTGAGTGCCAAAAGAACGCTCGGAATCCGCTCGGAGCAGCGGATCTGCGGCGGTCAGCCGAGCAGCGGTTCGAGCCGCGAGACCGCGCTCCGCAGCAGCCCGAGCGTCGCGCCGGGCGCCTCGATCCGGGCCGCCGGAGCCGACAGGGTCAGCGCCGCGACGAGCTGCCCGTCCTCACCGAGCACCGGCAGCGCCAGGCACCCGAACCCCGCCGCGAACGCGCCGGTCTGGTGGACGGGTCCGCGACCGCCCGTCGCGTGCAGCCGCCCCATCGCGCTGGCGTCCGGCGTCGCCCGCAGTGCCCGCTCGTCGAGGAGCGGGAAGTCCGGGTCGACGTCGAGGTCGCGGATCCCGGACGCGTCGTAGCGGGCGAGGTGGACGCCGGCCCGCACGGCCGACCGCACGTCGGCGAGCACGGCACGCACGGCGCGGGGGAGCGGCGGGGGCACGACCGGTGCCGTCACCCCCGCGAGCTCGGCGACCTTGTGCCCGAGGGCGAAGCCGCGCAGGTCGGGCAGCCGCACGAGGTACTCGTCCTCGACGAGCAGGGTGATGAGCCGGTAGGTGGTCGCCCGCGGCATCCCGAGCACGTCGGAGAGCTGCTGCGCGGTGATGCCCGGCCCGGCGTGCGCGACGGCCTCGAGCACCGCGAGGGCGTTCTGGACCGCCTTCGGCTGTCGTGCGCGCAGACCGGGTTCGCTCATCGCACCCCCGTCCCGTGGCCGGGTCCGTCGGTGGGCCGGGAGGCGCGGAGCAGGTCCGCCACGACCGGCACGTCGTACACGGCGCGGCTCCGACCCCGCCGCCACGGCCGCCGACGGGTCACCACGAGGAACACCGCGACGACGGCGGCTACGGACCCGACGGCGAGGACGACCGCGGGCCAGTGCGGCGACGCGGCCTCGATGCCGAGGTAGGTGAGGAGGACGGCGGCGAGCAGCACCCCGGTGGCCGTCGCCACGATCGCGACGCCGGTGGTCAGCTCACCGATCCGCCGCAGGAACGCCGGCGCGGCGAAGCAGGTCAGGGCGTAGGCGGCGAGGTAGCCGAGCGCGGCCACCACGAGCTCGGCCTCCATCAGCGTCCAGGTCGGGATGCCGCTCGCCAGTCCGGCCACCGGCAGCGCCGTGAGGAGGCTGCACGCGAGGACGCCGGCCACGAACGGGGTGCGGAAGCGCGGGGACGCCCGGCCGAGCACGCGCGGCAGCACCCCCTCGCGTGCCATCGCGAACAGGACGCGCACGAGGGCGGTGGTGGACGCGATCGCGCAGGCGGCGAACGACGCGGCGATCCCGAGGTCGAGGGCCCAGCCGATCCACTGCAGTCCGGACGCGTTCGCGAGTTCGTTCACGGGCGAGGCGCTGTCGGCGAGGTCCGCGCCCATCGCCGCGAAGCCGAGCTGCTGCGCCGCCGCACTGGCGAGGTAGAGCACCCCGGCGACGAGGACCGTCCACGAGATCGCGCGCGGGATCGTGGCGAAGGGGCGCCGCGCCTCCACGCCGAGGACCGAGGCGCTCTCGAACCCGACGAACGCCGTGACCGCGAGGGCGGTGCCGACCGCGAACGGCGCGGGTGCCGTCGGGCCGAGCGCCATCGCCGAGGCGTCCACGGGGTGCAGTCGGGCGACCAGCGCCACGATGAGCACCACGATGACGGCGACGGACAGGGTCTCGACGAGCAGGGTCAGGCGGGTCGACACCCGGACGCCGAGCGCGATGACCGCGAACACGGCCGCGCCCATCGCCACGACCACGACGACGGTGACGAGGGCGCTGCCGCCGGCCGCCGGGACGAACCGGGACAGCAGGTAGTCGAGGTAGTAGCCGCTGCCGGTCAGCGAGAACATCGCGATGAACCCGTACCCGAGGAGCAGCGCCGCCCCCGCGACGACCCCGGCGACCGGTCCGAGGCCGAGCGACACGTAGGTGTACAGCGAGCCCGTGCCGGCGACGCGTCGGACGAACTGGTTCACGGTGCGGCCGACGAGGAACGACAGGGCCATCGCGGCGAGCAGTGACCACGTGGCACCCTGCCCGGCGACGGTCGCGACGAGCACCGGGATCGTGGTGGCTGCGGCCGACGGCGCGACCGCGGACACCGACTGTGCGAGGACGTCGACCGGGCCGACGCTGCGCCGGGAGAGTCCGTCGACGGGGGACCGTGTGCCCACACCCGGCACCCGTGGCGGGTCGGCGATGGCACGGTCGAGCGCGGTCATGCGGCAACGGTACGACCGCGGCGTTGCCCCGGTGTGCCGAAGGTGTTTCGCCCGCGTCTCACGCAAACGAGACACCGGCCGCGGGCGCGTCCCATTCGGGCGCGACCGGGTTTCACGCGGGCGGAACGAGGCCGCAACCGCGGCGCGGGACCGTGGTCCCACGCCACCCCGGCACACCCTCCCCACCCGAACCGGAAGGTCACGATGTCCAGCATCACGAAGGACCCCGCCTCACTCGGAGCCGTCCCCGCGCCGAAGCGGACGATGCGCGGCTCGCTCGGCGTCACCGCGATCGTGTTCATGGTCGTCGCGGCGGCCGCACCGCTCACCGTCGTCGGCGGAGCGGCGCCGCTCGGCATGCTCCTCGGCAACGGCGTGGGGTTCCCGTCGCTCTACGCCATCTCCGCCGTGGTCCTGCTGCTGTTCTCGGTGGGCCTCGCCGCCATGACCCGGCACGTGCCGCGGCCCGGGGCGTTCTTCACCTTCGTCGGACACGGGCTCGGCCGGCCGGCGGGCGCGGGTGCCGCCACCCTGGCGCTCCTGACGTACACGACCATCCAGGTCAGCGTGCACGGCTACATCGGGTACCTGCTCGGCGTGACGGTGTCCGGCCTCGGCGGACCGGACGTCCCCTGGTACGTCTGGTCGCTCGTCGTCGTGGCGCTCGTCGGGGTCCTCGGCTACCGGCACATCGACCTGTCGAGCAAGGTCCTCGGCGTGCTGCTCGTCGGCGAGGTCGGGATCGTGCTCGTCCTCGTCGCGGCGATCGTGTTCCGCGGCGGGGCCGACGGCCTGTCCCTCGCACCGTTCGAGCCGACGCAGATCGCGTCCGGGTCGCCCGGCGTCGGCCTGATGTTCGCGATCGCCGCGTTCATCGGGTTCGAGGCGACCGCGATCTTCCGCGACGAGGCGAAGGACCCGGAGCGGACCATCCCCCGTGCGACCTACACGGCCGTCATCGGCATCGGGGTGTTCTACACGCTCGCCTCCTGGGGGCTCGTGATGGCCTGGGGTCCGGACGGCGTCCTCGCCGAGGCCGCGAAGGACCCGGGCTCGCTCATCCTCACCACCGCGGCGCAGTACATCGGGACGGCGGGCGAGGCCGTGCTCAACGTGCTGCTGCTGACGAGCATGTTCGCCTGCGTCCTGTCGTTCCACAACGTCATCACCCGGTACCAGCACTCGATGGCGAACGCCTCGCTGCTCCCCGCGCGCCTCGGCGACGTGCACCACAAGCACGCCTCGCCGCACACCTCGAGCGTCGTGCAGACCGTGACCGCCGCCGTGCTCGTGGTCCTGTTCGCGGTGCTCGGGCTCGACCCGGTGCTGCAGGTGTTAAGCTGGTTCGCCGGCGTCGCCACCCTCGGGGTCGCGATCCTGATGGCCGCGACGAGCCTCGCCGTGATCGTCTACTTCCGCCGCACGCGGACCGACCGCCGTGTCTGGAACACGGTCGTCGCCCCGAGCCTCGGGTTCGTCGGGCTCGTCGCCTCCGCCGTCCTCATCTGGGTGAACTTCCCGACGCTCGTCGGCGACGTCGACGCCTCCGGGGCGAGCGTCTTCGGCGTCGTGAGCACCGTGCTCACCGGTCTCGTCGTGGTCGTCCCCGCCGTCGGCGTGGTGCAGGCGATCGTGCTGCGCCGCCGCGGTCGGAGCCGCTACGAGCAGATGCTCGACCGCCTCGCCACCGAGAGCTGACCCGCCGGACGCCCACCGCGCCTCCCGGCCGCACCCACCCGACCCACGCACGACGCACCACGCAAGGAGCACCACGCACATGACGATCACCGACCCGACCACCGTGACCACCGACGCAGCCACCACCGCGCACCCGCTCGGCAGCCTGACCCCCGACGAGTTCACCGCGGTCCGCGACCTCGTCACGGCGCAGCCGGACTGGACCGACACCACCCGCTTCGCGTACGTCGGCCTCGAGGAGCCGCCCAAGCACGAGGTCCTCGCATGGCAGGCCGGCGACGGCCCCCTGCCGGACCGCACGGCACGCGTGATGCTGCTCGACATGGCGACCGGTCGCTCCACGGACCGTGTCGTGTCGATCACCACCGGCGCGGTGCTGCGGACCGACGTCCTCGACGGCTCCCGGGGTCAGCTGCCGGTCCTCATCGAGGAGTTCGACGCCGTCGGTGAGATCGCCAACGCCGACGAGCGCTGGGTGGCCGCCCTGGCGAAGCGCGGCCTGTCCGCCGACGAGGTCAAGTGCGTCCCGCTGTCCGCCGGGTACTACGACTACCCGGAGGAGGTCGGCCGACGCATCCTGCGGGTCCTCGCCTTCAAGCAGGACCACCCCGCCGACCACGTGTGGGCGCACCCCGTCGACGGGCTGTCGGCCTACGTCGACGCCGCGAACCGCACGGTGACGCGGATCGTGGACGTGGCGGAGATGCCCGTGCCGACGACCTCCGGCAACTTCGACGACCCGGCGATGCAGGGCGAGCCGCTCGACCTCAAGCCGATCGTCATCACCCAGCCCGAGGGACCGTCGTTCCGCGTCGACGGCGAGTTCGTCGAGTGGGCGAACTGGCGGTTCCAGGTCGGCTTCGACGCCCGCGAGGGGCTCGTGCTCCGGCAGCTGTCGTGGCAGGACGGCGAACGGCTGCGCCCGATCGTGTACCGGGCGTCGATCGACGAGATGCTCGTGCCGTACGGCGACCCGGCCCCGGTGCGGTTCTGGCAGAACTACTTCGACACCGGCGAGTACCTGTTCGGACGCTTCACGAACTCGCTCGAGCTCGGCTGCGACTGCGTCGGCGAGATCCGGTACTTCGACGCCGTGCTGGCCGACGAACTCGGGAACCCGCAGACCATCCGGAACGGCATCTGCATGCACGAGGAGGACTTCGGCACGCTCTGGAAGCACGGTGACATCTACACCGGCTCGCAGGAGGTCCGTCGTTCCCGTCGCCTGGTGATCTCGTTCTTCACGACCGTGGGCAACTACGACTACGGGTTCTACTGGTACCTGTACCTCGACGGCACGATCGAGTGCGAGGCGAAGCTCACCGGTGTGCTCTTCACGTCGTCCTACCCCGGACGCTCCGACGACGGCGCGGACTACCCGTACGCCTCCGAGGTCGCCCCCGGCCTCGGTGCCCCGTACCACCAGCACCTGTTCTCGGCGCGGCTCGACATGATGGTCGACGGGCTGTCGAACGCCGTGGACGAGGTCGACGCCGTCCGCGTGCCGGTCGGCCCCGGCAACGAGCACGGGAACGCCTTCACCAAGTCCGTGACCCGCATCGCGTCCGAGGCGACGTCCGGCCGGCTCGCCGACGCGTCGAAGGCCCGCACGTGGTTCATCTCGAACACCGAGGAGCGCAACCACCTCGACCGTCCCACCGGCTACGTGCTGTACCCGCAGGACGCTCCGGTGCTGCTCGCCGACGACTCGTCCTCGGTGGCGTCCCGTGCCGAGTTCGCCCGGAAGCACCTGTACGTCACGCAGTACGACCCGGCGGAGCGCTTCGCCGCGGGAGACTTCGTGCACCAGAACCCCGGCGGCGACGGAGTGGCCCGGTACGTCCAGGGCGACCGGTCGCTCGACGGCGAGGACATCGTGCTGTGGCACACCTTCGGTCCGACGCACTTCCCGCGACCCGAGGACTGGCCCGTGATGCCGGTCGACTACGCAAAGTTCACGCTGAAGCCGTACGGGTTCTTCCCGCGGAACCCGGCGCTGAACGTGCCGGCGGCGATCGGCGCGACGGCCGCGTCGCACTGCTCGCACCACGCGTCCGGCGGGGTCGAGGCCGCCCACGACGCGGCCACCAACGACCACGGGCACGGTCACTGACGTGACCGACGTGCTCGGGCTCGCCGCCATCGTGCCGGCGTCCGCCGGGGCCTGCTGCACGGTCGGGGCCTGGCGCCCCGGCCGTGCGGTCGACGTGCTCGCCGCGCTGGTGATGGTCGCGGCGATGCTCGACGGCGTGTTCGCACCACGGGTCCTGCCCGGCGTCGTCTGGTTCGTGGTGCTCGCGGCGCTCGCCGTCGCGGTGGCGGCCGCGCACCGGTTCCAGACCGGTCCGGATGCGGCGGGGCCGCGGAGGGACGGGTCGGCCCCGGCGGGTCGCGACGCCTCGGCGCACGGCCGGTTCGGGCGACTGCACGCCGCGCTCGGCCTGCTCGCGATGGGTGCGCTCGGGGTCGGGGGGATGGGCGGCCCGGCCGCGTCCGGCGTCGGGATGTCCGGCATGCACGAGCACGCCGGTGTCGTCGGGGTCACCTGGCACCTCGTGCTGGCCGGCCTCGCGGTCGGTCACCTGGTCCTCACCGCCCGGATGGTGCGGGACGGCGTGCGGCACCGCTCCCCGGTGCTCGGCCTGGTGGAGACGCTCGCGATGGGGGTCGCCGTCGCGGTGATGGCGGCGGCGATGCTCGGAACGACACCGATGTAGTTCGGTTCTTCTAACAATTCGGTGCGCTAACCGTACAGAACACGAACAGTTCGTTGCCCTGATCGTTTACTCCGTGAAATAGTTCTGACGTCCACACGGGACAGCACGGATGACGAAGGGCGGTATCGCAATGCACAGCACGTACACCGGGATGCCGCGACAGACACGGCTCAGCGGGACGCACACGCGCGTCGGGCTGACCGACCCCGCCGTGATCGACGCGTACGTCCAGCGCCGCATCCAGGACCCGTCGCTGCTGTCCGGCCGCGCCGAGCCGTCCTACGCCGACTTCTTCTCGGTCCCGGCCGCCTAGACCGCGCCGTACCGGTCCGAACCAGATCCCCGACCCGAACCAGGCAGAGAGCACACCCGACCACATGCCGTTGACCGTCGTCCGCCGCGAGCACATGCACCTCTACGCCCGGGAACCCCGGACGCGTGCCGCGAAGGGTGCGCTCGAGGCCCTCCTCCGGTTGCAGCACGCCGAGGAGCAGCAGCTCGAGCAGGCGCGGTCCGAGAGTGGTCTCTCGAAGAACGAGTTCCTCGCCGTGCGGTACATGCTCCAGGCGCACCGGGACGGTCGGGCGATGAGTCCGAAGGACCTCGCCGTGATGCTCGCGGTGTCGAACGCCTCGGTGACGAAGATCGTCGACGGGCTCGTCGAGAAGGGCGACCTCGTCCGCGCCCCGCACCCCACCGACCGTCGCGCCCAGGTCCTCGAGCCGACGGACCAGGCGGCCGAGAAGATCGACGCGTCCTACGCGCGCTTCCACGAAGCCGTGGTCGGGGTCATGGATGACCTGTCGTCCGACGAGAACGACGTGCTCGCCCGGTGCCTCGCACGGATCACCGAGGCACTCGTCGGCGGAGCCCCCGCGCCGGTCGACGAGTACACGGTCGACGACGAAGCCGGCCACTGACGGACCGGATGGTCCCGCGCCCCGGCGATCCGCGCCTCCCGGAAAAAACCTTCCAGCGGTAAGTTGGGGGCATGACGCACCCCGACGACGACGCGGCCACGCCGCGACGCGGCTACCGCAAGGGAGCCGAGCGTCGGACCCAGATCCTCGACGAGACGATCCGGATGGTCGCCGACCAGGGCGTCGACGCGTCCTCGTTGCGATCCGTCGCCGAAGCGCTCGGGATCACCCACGCCGCGCTGCGCCACTACTTCCCGAGCCGCGACGAGCTGCTGCTCGCGGTCTACCGCGAGCACGAGGTCCGCGAGCAGGGCGCCCCCGACCGGATGAAGTCCGCGATCGGCGACATGCGCGAGAGCGCCTCGCGGAACCGTGCGGTGCCCGGGCTGGTGCAGCTCTACACGACGCTGGCGGCCGACGCCGTGCAGGAGGGCCACCCGGCCACCCGGGACTTCATGCGCGAGCGGTTCACCCGGTTGCGGGCCGAGCTCGCGGCGTTGATCGAGGCGGACCAGGCGTCCGGGCGGATCCGGGCGGACCTCGACCCCGTCGACCTCGCGTCACTCAGCATCGCGGCGTCGGACGGGCTGCAGGTGCAGTGGCTGCTCGACCCCGAGGCCGTGGACGGCGAGCGGGTGCTCCGGCTGCTCGAGCAGATCGTGCCGCCGGCCGGCTGAGGGGCGTCAGGCCGTCCGAGTGACGGGGGGTGCCTCGTCACGGAGGAGCGTCCCGAGGACCGTCGCGAGCGTCGCCCGGTCGTGCTCGCCGAGCGGTGCGAACAGGTCGTCGAGGACCGTGGCGGCGATGCGCTGGCCGTGCGCGAGGGTGGCGCGTCCCTCGTCGGTGAGCGAGTGCTCGATCCGCCGCCCCCGCCCCGCGGTCCGCGCGATGAGCCCGCGGTCGACGAGCCGGTTCGCGAGCGTGCCGAACGCCTGGTCGCTCTGGAAGGTCGCGACGGCGAGGTCGTGCCCGGACGCGTGCGGCATCCGGTCGATCGCACGGAGGGCATCCCACTGGACGAGGGAGACCCCGGCGTCGCGCAGGGCGCCGTCCATCGCGCGGTGGTTGCGGTACTGCGCGCGCTTGACCGCCTGTCCGAGCGCTTCCAGGTCCGTCGTCATGGTGCTACCGTATCAACATCCGTAGATAAACATGTTGAGATAGGTTGCGCAGATGTCCACTTCCTCCCCCGCTCCCCGGACCGCCCTCGTCCTGCACGGCGGCGGTGGCCCGCAGACGGTCGCCGCGATCGCTCGGCACCTCGCACCGTCGTTCCACGTCCTCGCGCCGACCCACCCGGGCTGGGACGGCACCGACCGACCGGCCGAGATCGACTCGGTGGGGGCCCTCGCGACGTCCTACCTCGACGGACTCGTCGCCGAGGGGCTCTACGACGTGGTGCTCGTCGGCTCGTCCATCGGCGGGTGGCTCGCGCTCGAGATGGCGTTGCGCGCGGCTGCCGACCACCGCTACTCCGGCGTGGTCGGCGCGGTGGTCGACATCGACGGTGTCGGCGCCGTGGTCGAGGGTGAACCCATCGCGGACTTCTTCGCGCTCGATGCCCGCGGGCTCGCCGAGGTCGCGTGGCACGACCCCGAGCGTGGACACCGCGATCCGGCCACCATGACCGACGAGCAGCGTGCGGTGCAGCAGGCCAACGGGCTGACCATGGCAGTCGTCGCCGGACGGTCCATGAGCGACCCGACCCTGCTCGGGCGGCTCGGTGCGGTCGCCGTGCCGACCCTCGTGGTGTTCGGCGAGAGCGACCGTGTCGTCACCCCGGCGTACGGGCGCGCCGTCGCTGCCGCGATCCCGGGTGCGGAGTTCCACGTGGTGCCGGCCGCCGGCCACCTGCCGCACCTCGAGAACCCGGACGCGACCTGGGCGGTCGTCGACCCGTTCCTCGGGTGACGGCGGTCAGCCGAGGCGCTCGCTGGCCGGTCGTCATCGTTGTCCGTCACCGTCGTTCGTCAGCCGGAGCCCGGTCGATCAGCCGTAGCCCTCGTCGGTCAGGCGCCAGCCTTGCGGGGTGTGGCGGAAGCAGAACTGCCACCCCGCCAGCACGCCCGGATCGGCACCGTTCATGTTCGTCTCGGTGATGTCGACCGGGATGCACTCCTCCGCCGACCGGCCCGTCTCCTTCGCGCTCAGTCGTGAGACCGCCCCGATGTGCCGGTAGCCGAGCAGGTCCGGGTGGTCGTCGAACCACGAGGACGGGGTCCGTCCGCCGCACCAAGCGGTGGGGTCCGAGGCGCCGTCGGAGAGGGCCTCGGTGAGGCCGCAGTCGTGCGCCGTCGCGGCCCGGAGGTAGACGCGGAGGACCTGCTCCGAGGATGCGCTCGCGGGCGGGAGTCGCCGGGCCACGGCCTGCGCGTGCGTCACCGACACCGCGGTCACCGTGCCGGCGGCGACCAGTGCGACGGCGGCGATCCCACCGAGCACCACCCATCGTCTCCGCACGGCGCTCATCCTGGCAGCGGCGGGCGGCGCTGGTCGCCGGGCATCGCTGCGAGTGGGTGAGGGGGTGTTCAGCTGCGGTCTCCCTGTCCTCGTCCCTTCGCGTGTCACGCGAACGGGGAGCAGAAACTGAGCATGCTTCTGTCCTAGCGTGGGCCAGGGGTGCGATCGGTGCGCCCACATCTGTCGTGGCGCACGCAGCGTCCGGAGGGGACGCACATGCGCACGACCCGTGGTCATCGCTCTGTCGTCATCACGGCGGCGACGGTCGTCCTCGCAGTCATCGGCGCGCTCCTCCCGAGCGGCGCGCAGGCCGCTCCGGAGCCCGGCACCGAGGTGCTGCGCGGCGTGCGGTACACCGCGTACGGTCACTCGTTCGGGCAGGTGCAACCGGGTTCCGGCGCAGTGCCGAGCAGGATGTACCCGGCGATGGTCCGTGACGGCCTCGGCGCGGACCCGGCACTCTGGTCGAACCAGACGATCAGCGGGGCGTCGACGGCGCAGATCCTCGCCCGTGCGCGCTCGACCTGGAACCGCGGCGACTACGGGGTCGTCTCGTACCTCGGGAACCAGAACGACGTCGGCCGGCACGTCCCCGAGACCACGTTCAGGGCGAACGTCCGAGGGTTCATCGACTGGGTTCGTGGCACCGGGCCGTTCCCACCCACGATCGTCATCGTGCTCGACACCCCGTCGACGACGAAGGGCTACGCGCGGTACCCGTCACCACCGACCGACGCTGACGTCGCCCGGTACAACCGCTCCCTGCGGAGCGTCGTCTCGGAGTACCCGAAGGACGGATCGGTCATCATCGCCGATGCGTCCACCGGATGGGACAAAGCGACGATGCTCGGGCCGGACGGCCAGCACCCGAACGACGTCGGACAGGCGCACATCACCGCGGCGATCACCTCCGCCTTGCGCGGTGTGCGACTCCGTGAGGGTCAGAACGTCGTGACGCCGGCTCCGGCGGTCCGCTACGACGCGTTCAATCGGTCCGACCTCATCACCGGACTCGGCAAGGACCTGCACGGTCGGTCCTACTCGACCGTCGGTGGAGTGAAGTACGGCATCACTGGTGGCCGCGCCTACCGTGCCAGCTCCGGGAGTGTCCGCGAATCCGCGGCCACCGTCGACACCGGGAAGCGCATGGTGGACATCAGCCTCACGATGACGACGATCTCGTCGAAGGGCTCGGGGCCGGTGTGGCGACTGAGCAGTGCGAAGGACTACTTCGTGCTCGACGTCCACGGGTCCGGCAAGGGCAACGCGAAGGTCTACAAGCGCGTCAACGGTCGGTTCATCCAGATCGGCAAGGCACTGGACCGCGAGGTCAAGCCCGGCTCGACCGTGCGGGTCAGGGCCGACGGCGCGAAGATCAAGGTCTACGTCGGCGGCTCCGTTGCCTACTCCAGCGCGGACAGCTTCAACGGTTCCGCGACGCGGGAAGGCATCCGGATGACCGACACCCGCGCGCGACTCGACGACCTCGTCATCCGCTAGAGCTGGAGGCGTATCGGTTCGAGCGCGGAACTTTCTACCCCCTCTCGTGGGGGAGCAGGGTGAGGGATGCTCCGTAGCGTGCTGTGTGGTTGCACAGTGCCGTCATGGGGGCGGCTCCGCTGGCTGCGACCTGTTGAGGGGTTCTGCGCGTGTTCGCGACGTCGCCGTTGTCTGTTCGTTCTCGTTGGGTCGTGCTGGCCGTCGTCACCTTGGTGGCGCTGCTGGGGTCGTTGTTGGCGGTGGTCTCGCCACCCGCTCCCGCGGAGGCCGCGGTGACGGGCACAGGTGGGCAGTTCGTGCCGCTGCCGACGAACGCCAGGATCTTCGATGGCGCAACACCTGCCGGTTCGTCGACGACGGTGCCGGTCGCCGGGGTGAAGGGCATCCCCGCTGACGGTGTCGGCGCGATCAGTGTGCTGGCGACCGTGGCGGACGCGAACGGTACCGGGCAACTGAAGGGCCGTGCTGAGTCGAGCGACGGGCCGACGCTGCTGATGATCTACGGCAGTGGTGTGGCGGGGAACACCTCGAACACGTCGCTGCTCGCGGTCGGGGACGACGGTGCGATCCGGATCGACACGTCGACGGCGCAGTCGCGGGTGATCCTGGACGTCACGGGCTACTACACGTCCACGGCGAACGGGGTCGGTGCCGGCGGGTTCGTTCCGCTGTCGGGGACCCGGATCGCGAACACCGCGGACGGCACGAACGTCCGGCAGGGGGCGCTGTCGGGTGGGGACAGCATCACGTTCCAGGTCACCGGGAAGGGTGGTGTGCCGACGAACGCGGCCGCGGTCGCGGTCAGTGTCGTGGTGCAGAACACCGGTGGCGGCGCGGGGTGGGTGCGCCCATCGCCGTCGGACGGTCCGAAGAGCACGGGGTCGTTGAACTACCCGTCGACGAAGCTGACCACCGCGATGAGTGCGCAGGTCGCCGTCGGTTCCGACGGCAAGATCACGATCGACAACGCCCCCGACGGTGGGACCGTGCAGATCCAGGTCGACGTGCAGGGGTACTTCGTCCCCAGCAACCCGGGTGGCGGGTTCACGCCCGGTACGGGCCGCATCGTCGACACGCGCACGTCGTCGAGCGTCGGCGCGAACGCTTCGGTCGCGGTGCAGGTCGCGGGTGTTGCTGGCATCGGGACGATCGAGGGTGGCTTGTCTGCGGTGGCGGTGACCGTCACGGCGATCCACTCAGGCACGACCGGTGGGTACGCGAAGGCGTGGGCGGACGGTTCGTCGGAGCCGACGGGCGCGGTCATCGGGTACGCGCCGACGTCATCGATCCGGACCACGACGGCGATCCTGCCTGTGGGATCGAACGGGAAGGTGCGGATCCAGAACAACTCCTCCGGGACCACCGACTTCGTCCTCGACCTGCAGGGCACCTACAACTGGCTGCCGGGCGGGCCGGTGTCGACGAACGTGACCGGGCAGCGGACGTCGGCGACGACGTTGCCGTTCCCGATCTCGGACCAGACCAACGCCAGCGTCGACGTCGGCTCGGGCAACCTGCTCGTCACGACCAGCGCGTTGACGCTGCCGGGCGTGACGCAGAGCACGACGATCGGTGCCGCGTACAACTCGCGGTCGACGACGACCGCGAACAGCAACACTCCGGAAGCGAACCGGTGGCAGTACGCCCTCGCCGGTGCGGGAGACCTGTCGGCGAACGCTGCGGGTGTGGTCTACACGGACGCGGTCGGGACGGCGTGGCAGTTCAAGCCCACCGGTACGGCTGGTGCGTTCACGTCCCCGCCCGGCCTGCAGATGACGTTGGCGCGGGTCGCGAACGCGACGACGCGGGAGTAAACGCTGACGTCGTGGACGACGAACCAGGTCATCCACTTCACCCTCGGCGGCCAGCCGAAGAGTGTCAACGACCGCAACGGCAACCAGGTCAGCTTCAACATCGGCGCTGACGGGTACACCCTCAGCACCCTCGTCTCAACCGCGGGCACGGATGGTGCGAAGACGGCGAAGATGACCTACGCGAACGGGACGGCGACGTTGACGCAGACCTCCGGCTCGAGCTCGCGGCGTGTGTCGTGGGTGAAGAACGCCGCGGGCGACATCACGACGTACACGGACGCGACCGGCGCGAAGACGACGTTCGGGTACACCAGCGGCGACCTCACCTCGATCACCGCGCCCACCGGCGGGGTGACCTCGTTCACGTACGACTCCACCAAGCGGGTCACGAAGGTCTCGCAGGCCAACACCACAGCCGGGTCCCCGGGGACCGCGGTGACCCGGTTCGCGTACACGGACGGTGACACCACGCAGGTCGCCGACCCTCGCTCGAACCAGAGCCAGCCCGTCGCGACGACGGACCACACCACGTACACGCTCAACGCAGGGGACCTCGTCACGAAGGCGATCGACGCGGCTGGTCGTGAGCGGTCGAAGACCTACAACTCGGCGAACAACGGCACGGCCACATCGACCGTCGGGAAGGCTGACGGGTCGGGTGAGCTGCCGGCATCGACATCGTCGAACGAGTACGGCAAGAACCAGAGCCAGTCGCTCACACAGAGCTCGAGCAGCTCCGGTTCGAAGTCGAACGCCGCGTACGACGCTTCCGGTTCGTCGGCGAAGTACCTGCCGTCCTCCACCACGGACTCCTCCAGCAACACCACCTCGTTCACCTACGACGGTCCTGGCAACCAGACTTCGACCGGCACCGGTTCCGGTCCGGAGGCTGCGACCGCGAAGCTCGAGTACAACAAGAAGGACGTCGACCCGTATGCGTGGGGTGCAGTGAAGTCCGCCACGGCTCCGGGGAACATCGTCAAGACGACGTACAACTACGACAAGAACAACCAGCTGCTGACCATCGACGCGCCGGCGAACACGGTCGGGCAGCAGAAGTACGCCTACGACGCGTTCGGCCGCGTCTCCTTCCACACGGACGGTGGCGGCGGCGTCACCTCGTACACGTACGACAACGACGACCGGCTCCTCACGACCACGTTCGCCGACAGTGCGCTGACGGTGACGAACACGTACGACGGCAACGGCAACCAGCTCACTCAGCAGTCCGCGACCGGGACGATCACGAACACGTTCGACCAGCGCAACCGGCTCGTCTCCACGGTCAACACCGCCGGCGGCGGAACCGTGTCGTACGGGTACGACCTTGCCGGGAACACGGTCCGCGTCACCGACCAGCACGGGGACGTCACGCACAACTACGACCCGTCGAACGTGCTCACCGCGACCACGTACCCGACCGATGCCGGGACGGCGAAGCAGATCTACCTCACCGATGACCACGGCCGCCGCACCGACACCTGGCTCGGCGCCTCCAGCACCGCAACTCCGGGCGTCAAGCCGGCGTCGTGGCAGGGACACCAGCACATCGACTACGACTCCTCCGGCAAGGTCACCCGCGTCCGTGCCTGGGCCGGCGACAACGACGCCACCGCAGTCGTGAACACCCTGTACTGCTACATCGCCGGTGCCGCGACCAGCGGCGACTGCGCTGCGGACAAGGCCAACGACCGCGACAAGCTGCAGTGGTCCCGCAACGACCTCCCCGGCAGCGGTCAGAAGACGACGTCGTACACGTACGATTCCAACAGCCGCCTCACGAAGGCCGCGCAGGCTGGTGGTGCGACGAACACGACGTGGTCGTACACGTACGATGCTGCGGGGAACCGGCTCACGGCGAAGCAGACCGGTGACAGCACGAGTTCGCAGACGTTGACGTACAACGCGGTCGGGCGGATCACCTCGGCCGGGTACGTGTACGACGGGGTCGGGAACCTGACGGCAGCACCGGGTGAGACGTTCACGTACAACGACGCGCAGCAGCTGACGGCGTCGACGAAGAACGGTGTCACTACCCGGTACGAGTACGCCGGCGCTGACATGAACAAGCTCCTCAAGCAGTCCACGGACGGGGGAGCGGAGTACGACTACACGTATGGCACTGCTGACCAGCACGGCGTCCCCGTGGTCACCAGCCGCACCGTCGCTGGCACGGGCACGGCGTCGGTGATCAGCGATCCGACGACGGGTCAGCCGATGGATCTGCAGACCACCGACGGCGTGACGAGCATGTGGGTCATCGACGGGATCGGCAACCCTGCCGCAGCGATCGCTGACACCGGGAACACCGCGTACACCGTTTCCTACGACCCCTACGGCGCCGAAACGATTCAGGGCGGCTCGAGCGCGCAGTGGCTGCAGAACCCGTTCGGGTTCAAGGCTGGCCTCCGCTCGTCCAGCACCGACAACGGGCTCACGAAGTTCGGGTATCGCTGGCAGACCAGTGCGACGGGCGGGTGGATCGAACGCGACTCCCTTGACGCACCCCTCGACCCACAGAACGCGAACCGCTACGCGTTCGCCGGCGGTGATCCTGTCAACAACTCCGATCCCACGGGTCGCACGAGTCGTGCGGGCAAGACCGCGAACGCGTACCTTGGCTATGCGATTGGGGCTGTAGTGGGCGGAGCCATCGGCGGTACTTGTGTCGCTGCCGTGGTCGGTTTGACGGCCGGTATCGGCACCCTCGGCGCGGCTCTCTGCGGTTTCGCTGGAGCGGCTGCAGCGACCTATCTCACGCAGGACTTCGAAGGGCCGTTCAATTGAACCGGGTGTGGTCTGTCCTCTTCATCCTGGCTGGGCTGGTGCTGGTTATCGTCGGCCTCGTCGTTGGAGCGTCCAGCGGATTCACACCACCGGGTGCCGCCTGTGCAATCTTCGGATTCGTGTTCCTCGTGTTAGGAGTGTCAACCGCACTCCGCAGCCGCGGAGGAGGAGCACCCCCAGCCTGACCAAGCGGAGCGCTTTCCGTCAGCCCGCGCGACGAGAGACGTGGAGAGAGCTACTCGACGGTGCCCAGGAGGTCCAGCTCGTCAAGGCGCACTCAAGCGCGGTCTGACAACTGAGGCTGTCTCCACAGTGGTTGGTTTTGCGACATCTGCCACCTGCGAGGGAATCGTCGGTACCACGGCAACCCCCGTCGGGGCAGCGCTGGCGGCAGGCGTATGTGCCGGTATCGGCGAAGTCGTTTCGACGGCAGTGACGGGAGGATCCTCGTGATCATAAAGGAAGGTAAGGAAAAGCGTGGTGCTGTCATTGCTACCCTTTTCATGGTGATTGGGCTGGTTCTGCTGTTGACCCCGATCCGGGATTCCACAACACGTCATGGTATTCCGGTCTGGATTATTGGAACTATTGCAGTCGTTACCGGCTTGGTATTTCTGGGTGGGGTGTTCCAGAACCTGCTGCGGCGTAGGCGGAGATGATGCCTGCGGCTCAATGTGGACTGGTGTGTAGTTCGGTCGGCGAAGCGGGCCAGTGATCCGACCAGTCCGGACGGGGCGGAGTACGACAGCACGTATGGGGGCCGCCGATCAGCACGGCGTCCCTATCCCGGCGTCGTGCCCGTCCCGCTACCGATCCCGGCCGGATTGGTCGGGCCTCCCGGGACAGCGTGCTCCTCCCGGACCCGAAGGTCGAGGCGGTCGCCCCCGTGTTCCGCGAGTGGCCAACCGACACACCCGAGCCGCCCCGAGCCTCCTGGCCTCCAGCTGCTTGCTCGTACGCGTCGGGATCCCGCTCCGCCTGCCACAATCGCTCCTGAGCCAGCTGACGATCGGAGGTGCCATGAACGGCAGGCGAGACGAGTCGACGCATCGGGAGCTCGAGGTCGACGGCGAGACGTTCACGTTGACGGTGCGCGGTACCGAGTACCAGTTCACCTGGCTGACCGGGCCGAACCCCGGCTACGGCTTCGGCGGAACCCTGGCCGGGACCGGAACGGCAGAGGAGCGCTCGGCGAAACTCGCCGAGTTCATGACGGACGAGGTAGCGACGGCCGACATCCGCAGCTTCCTCGCCGAGATCGACCCGGCCACCGGGTACCTGCGGGACTAGCGGACATCCTCGCGTGTGCTGGTCCGCCCGCGAACGGCTCGCGAGCGTCGGGCGCCACGGCGGTTCAGCCGACGGTGTTCGCTAGAGCTGGTGCTATCAGCTCGGATCGCATCTCCGACACCGTCGCCTGCCAGAGCGCTGCGCCGACCGTGACCACCGCCAAGACATCGTCGACCATCCCGGTGCGGATTCGCGTGCCCCGTGACCGTGCGACAGCTCGGACGGCGGCACGGAGTTCGCCGATAGGCGTCGACGCGTCGGTGCGCAGAACGCCCTGCCCGCGCTCGTCCGCACGGTCGACGAGTTCCGCGGCCACGCGTTCGACGTCCATGCCGACATGATGCTCCTGCCGGGTGTGTGCGATCCACGGCCGGGCGGACCGTGCGTACCGGAGCCGAGCCGCGCCTCCTAACCCGTCGAACGCAAGACGGCCGGCCCCTGTCGGAGCCGGCCGTCTGCAGAGCGGGAACCTACGCGGTGAGCACCGCAGCCGACGGATCGAAGTCCTCCGGCAGCGGGGGAACACGGTCCACCGTCGACGTGATGTCGACCGCGGAACCCGACTCGGCCGCGTCGCGGATGCCGAGCAGCACGTCGAGGACGTGCAGCGCGACCGCACCCGAGGCGCGCTCGGGCCGGTCCTCGGCGATGGCGCGGGCGAGTTCGACGACGCCGGTGCCCCGACCCCAGGTGGAACCGACGGCCTCGAGGGTCTCGGGCTCCTCCTGGCCGTAGCGCCAGAGCTGCGAAGCACCCTCGAACGTGTTCGGGTCCGGCAGCGAGATCGTGCCGAGCGTGCCGTTGATCTCGACGAAGCCCATGCGCGGCAGCGCGTGCTGGAACGAGAACGTCGACTGGGCGGACTGCCCGCCGGCGAACTCGATGAGCGCGGCGTGGTGCGTGGGGACCTCGACCGGGAACGTCTCGCCGGCGCGGGGACCGGACGCGATCGTGCGACGCTCGAGCGACTTCGAGGACACGGCCTGCACGCGGCTTGCGGTGCCGAACGCGTGCACGAGGGTCGTCACGTAGTACGGGCCCATGTCGAACAGGGGCCCGGCACCCTTCGCGAAGAGGAAGTCCGGGTTCGGGTGCCACGCCTCGGGACCGGGGACGTGGAACAGCGTCGTCGCGGAGAGCGGCTCGCCGATGTCACCGCGGGCGATGGCACGCAGCGCCGTCTGGATGCCGGCACCGAGCACGGTGTCCGGCGCGGTCGCGACGCGCAGCCCCTTGGCCTTCGCGGACGCGAGGACCGCGGCGGCCGACTCATGGTCGGTCGCGATCGGCTTCTCGCTCCACACGTGCTTGCCGGCGTCGATGATCTGCTGGTCGACCTCGGCGTGGGCCGCCGGGATCGTCAGGTTGATCACGATGCTGATGTCGTCGCGGGCGAGGAGCTCCTCGACCGAACCGGACGCGGCGACGCCGTACTCCGCCGCCTGGGCCGCAGCACGGTCGAGCAGCACGTCGGCGACGAACCGGACCTCGACGTCCGCGAACTTGGTCAGGTTCTCCAGGTACTGCGAGGAGATGTTGCCGGCACCGATGATGCCGATCCCGACACGGGTCACTTGTCGTTGTCCTTCAGCCATGCGAGGGACTCGGTGATGCCCTCGAAGACGTCGCCCGAGTACGCGTCGAACTCGACCACGCGGATGGCCTGCGGCGCGGCGGCGAGGATGCCCGCCACGTCGACGTCGCCCTGACCGGCGGGGGTCTGGTTCTCGAAGGCACGCTGCAGTGCCTCGGGGACCACGAGTGCGCTCTCGGACGAGGGCAGCGCGGTGAGGATGTCACCGTCGACCTTGCCGTCCTTGACGTGGATCGCGACGACGCGGTCGCCGAGCGACTTGAGGACGGCGGGGGCGTCGGCGCCACCGACGGTCGCCCAGAACGTGTCGACCTCGAGCACCGTCTCCGGGCTGATCTGGGACACGAACAGGTCGTAGACCGTGCGACCGTCGACCTTGTTCGTGAACTCCCACTGGTGGTTGTGGTAGCCGAACTGCAGGCCACGGGTGGCGGCCTCGGCGGTGAGGACGTTGACGCGCTCGGCGATCTTCGCGACGTCGTCGGCGGTCTGCCAGCGGTCGGTCGGGATGAACGGGTCGATGACGGTCTGGATGCCGAGGCGCTCGGCGGCGTCCCAGATCGGCGTCGTGTCGTCGGCGTCGATCACGGCGACGTGACCGGACGGGGCCTTGAGGCCGGTGGCGGCGAAGGCCCGCTCGAGGTCGGCGGCACGCTCGACGAACGCGTAGGGCTCGACGTTCTCGTACCCGATCTCGGCGACACGGGCGATCGCCTTGTCGAGGTCTTCCGCGATGGCGTCGCGCAGCGAGTACAGCTGCACAGAGGTGGTGGGCATTGCGTGAGGCTCCTTCGGTCCTGACTGGGTGTCGCGACGTCCAGGTGTCGCAGCACCGGGGGTCGCAGTCCGTCGAGGAGCGATGCTCCACGGCGAGATCGAGGACGACGCTACCCCAAAAACCACCCGGTGTGTAGTTTTGCCACGCTCCGTGGCGTGCGTCTTGCCATGAACGACACCTGTCGATGTATGCTCAGCCAGTCAAAACCGTGCGAAAGATGGTTTTGACGGCACAGCATCGACTCAAGGAGGCGTCATGAGCACACCCGAACCCGGCAGCCCGGCACTGCTGCACCCCGAAGAGGGCATCACGCAGCCGGTCAGCACGATGCGGGTGGGCATCGGCTACCAGATCGCGCTGTTCCTCGGACAGTTCGGCCTCTTCGTCGCGCTCATGGCGCCGGTCTACGTCAGCATGCAGCTCAAGGCGCAGGCCCTGGTCGGGGACGACGCCGCGAACGTGATCGGGTCCGTCCTGCCGATCGGCGCGTTCGGCGCGCTCATCATGAACCCCCTCGCGGGCGCGCTCTCGGACCGCACCCGCACCCGCTGGGGTCGTCGTCGTCCGTGGCTCATGAGCGGGGTCGTGGTCTTCGCGATCGCCCTGACCTGGATCGCCTACGCACCCGACGTCCTCAACCTGACGCTCGCGTGGCTGCTCGCCCAGCTCGCCGCCAACGCGACCCTCGCCACCCTGCTGGCGAGCTTCGCCGACAACGTCCCGCAGCTCCAGCGCGGCCGGTCGTCGAGCATCATCGCGCTCGCGCAGAACCTCGCCGTCCTCGCCGGCACCTACCTGTCGGTGTTCTTCGTCGCGAACCTGCCCGTGCTGTTCATCGCGCCCGGCATCCTCGCGATCAGCCTCGTCGCCGTCTACGCGGTCGTCGCGCGGGACGAGCTGCCGACGTACACGCTGAAGAAGTTCACCTTCCTCAACCTCATCTCGTCGTTCTGGACGAACCCGATCAAGAACCCGGACTTCGCGTTCGCGTGGTGGTCGCGCTTCCTGATCATCCTCGCCACGTTCATGTTCACGACGTACCGACTGCTCTACATGCAGGAGCACATCGGCATCGAGCAGGCCAAGGACGCCACCGAGGCCGTCGCGTTCGGCGTGCTGCTCTACACGATCGCGCTCCTGGTCAGCGCGGCGCTCTCGGGGTGGGCGTCCGACAAGCTGGGTCGCCGCAAGGTGTTCGTCGGCGGCTCGACGGCGCTCTTCGCGGTTGGCCTCGTCGTCCTCGCGCACGCCGAGACCGTGAACGGCTTCTACGTCGCCGAGGTGATCATGGGCTTCGCCTACGGCATCTACTCGGCGATCGACACCGCGCTCGTCGTCGACGTGCTCCCGAACGCGGACCGTCCCGGCAAGGACCTCGGCGTCATCAACATCGCGAACGCCCTGCCCCAGTCGCTCGCGCCGGCGATCTCGCTCTTCTTCCTGTCGATCGGCAGCTCGCACGCCGACAACTACGTCCTGATGTGCTGGGCCGCGGGTGTCGTCGCACTCCTCGGTGCCCTTGTGGTGATCCCCATCAAGCGGGTTCGATAGCCGGCCTGGAGGCGCGGTTCGGGCCCGCCCCGCGCCTCCAGTCCGTCCACTGGTCGCGCTGGGTAGCGTGGACGGATGCTCGACGCCGACTCGCTGACCTGGGACCCGCCGGCCGGACGCATCACCGGCGTGGCGGACGGGAGCGTCGTCCGGGCGCTCGGCATCCCCTACGCGCACGCCGAGCGCTTCGCGCTGCCCGAGCCCGTCGCGGTGTTCGACGAGCCGTTCCGGGCGACCACCCCGTCGCCGGTGGCACCGCAGCCGCAGGCCACCTTCGTCGACCAGCTGCTCCACCCGGTCGAGGGCCTCGTCGCCGACGAGCACTGCCAACGGCTGTCGATCACGGTGCCGGCCGACGTCCGGCCGGGCGAGCGGCTGCCCGTCATCGTCTGGATCCACGGCGGCTCGTACGTCATCGGCGGCGGTGACCTGCCGATCTACGACGCGCGCGACCTCGTCACCGAGCAGCGCGTCGTGTTCGTCTCGGTGACGTTCCGGCTCGGCGTGCTCGGGTTCCTCGGCGACGGGGTGAGCGTGCCGGCGAACCTCGGGCTCCTCGACATCATCGAGGCACTGCGGTGGGTGCAGCGGAACATCGCGGCGTTCGGCGGCGATCCCGACCTCGTCACGGTCGCGGGCCAGTCCGCCGGGGGCGACGCCGCGGCCCACCTCGTGATCAGCGACGGCGCAGCCGGGCTGTTCCGCCGGGTCATCGTCCAGAGCGCGCCGCTCGGGCTGTCGCGGGGTCGGGCGCGCATGAACCGCGCGATGACCAGGGCCGTCGGCGCCGTGCACCCGGACACCCCGCTCGACGAGGTGCTCGACCGGCAGGCGCTCGGCACCCGCGCCGCCGCGCCGTTCGGGCTGCCCGGTGGCATGCCCTTCGGCACGCAGTACGGGTTCGCGCCGCTCCCCGCCGAGCGGGACACCGGACGCGCCTGGAGCGAGGCGGCGCCGTCGGTCGACGTCCTGATCGGTTCGGGAGCGGACGAGACGGCGATGTACGTGCCGCTCGTCCCCGGGCTGCGGTCGCTCGCCCGGGTGCGCGCCGTGCGGCCGCTGCTGCGCTGGCTGCTCGTGCGCCCGCTGTCCGAGGTCATCTACGGGCGGGACGTCCGTCGGTTCGCCGCACGGCACCGTGCGGCCGGTGGTCGGGTGACCTCGTACCGGCTGCACCGCGGCGTCACCGTGCAGCCGACCGGGGCCGTGCACATGAGCGACCTGCCGCTGCTGCTCGGCGGCCGCGAGGCCTGGGCCGGGTCGCGGTTCGTGCCGGAGCGGGACTGGCCCGAGGTCGAGCGGCGCGGGCGGGCCTTCCGTGCGATCTGGGCCGAGTTCGCGCGCACCGGCCGGGTGTCCGCGGCAGACGACGAGACCTTGACGTTCGACCGGGGCTGACCCGCGCCGGGGCCTGGCCGCCGTGGTGTGGCCGTCCGGTGCAGCCGGGCGTCCGGCGCCACCCCTGAACTGGCGGCTCGCGGGGCGACGACGCGCCCCGGAGAATCGACGGCATGCCCGAGTCCGACGCCGACCTGCGCGCCCGCATCGTCACGGGCGCGATCGCGGCCTACCGCGACGCGGACTTCCACGCCGTCGGACCCGCCGAGGTCGCCGCGCGCGCCGAGGTCCCGGAGGCCGAGGTCCGACGCGTCTACCCGCTGTGGGAGCTCCTCGTCGTGGCGGTCATGGACCGGTGGAACAACGGCAGCCGCCGTGCGCTCTGGGTCGTGGCCGAGCGGTCCGGTGCGGTCGCGTACCTCCGCGCGCGACTCGAGGTCGGACGGGACGACCCCGCGCTCGTCCGGCTCCGGACCGCGCTGCTGAGCGCTGCCTCGAGCCCCGACCACCCCGCCGCCGGATGGTTCCGGGGCCAGTACACGCGCTCGTTCGAGGACGTCACCCTCGCCCTCGCGCGGGACGTCGTCGCCGGACGGGAGCCGCGCGGCACCTCGCCCCGGCACGCCGCGGAGCAGCTCGTCGCCCTCTACGAGGGACTGCAGCTGCAGTCGCTCCTGCGGGACGACGTCGACCCGCTCGGCGGTTTCGACCGTGCGGTCGCTCGGATGCGGGTCGGCTGGGCAGCTGCCACCGCGAGCGTCTGAGCGGTCGCGCCGACCGGGTGCGGTGCCGGACCGGTCCGCCGGGCGCGGCGCGGCTCGGCACCACCGACGCGCGCACCTGGCATGGTCGGCTGATGGAGTACACGGACTACGACACACGGCTCGCCGCCTACGGCGTGGTCACCGACGGTGACCGGGTGCTCCTCGCGAAGCTGCGGATCCCCGAGGCGGGCACGTGGACCCTGCCGGGTGGCGGTGTCGAGTTCGACGAGAGCGTCGAGCAGGCCGTCGTGCGGGAGATCCGCGAGGAGACCGGCTACGAGGCGGCCGTCGGCGAACTCCTCGGGGTGCGCCACCACGTCGTCCCCGCCGAGCGCCGCATCCACGCGAACGGCCGGGCGATGAAGGCCGTGCAGGTCGTGTTCCGCGCGTCGATCACCGGCGGGACGCTCCGTTCCGAGCAGGACGGCTCGACCGACGAGGCCGCCTGGATCCCGATCGCGGACCTGCCGCACCGACGACACGGACTCGTCGTGCCGATCGCCCTGGGCTGGGCCGGCCTCCTGCACCGCTGATCCCCACCGAAGGGGCGGAGCGCTACTGCTCGAGGACGCTCAACACGTTGCCCGAGGGGTCGGTGAACCACGCGATGAGCGGACCGCCCTTCCGGTTCACGCCCTTCTCGTCCGTCGTGCCCTCGTACTGCAGGAACGTCACCCCCTTCGCCCGGAGGTCGTCCACGGCGTCGTCGACCGACGGCACCGGGAAGTTCAGCACCGTGAACGACGCCGGCTCGTGCGCAGGCCCCTTGGGGTAGACGAGCACACCGTGACCGTCGCCGAGCTGCAGGAAGAGCATGCCGTGGTCCTCGGTGACCTCGACCCCCAGGACGTCCTCGTAGAACGCCTTCGCCTCCGGCACGTCTCGCACCGAGAACCCGCTGAACGCCTTCGTCGCATCGACCATGCGGCAAGTGAACCACCGGGGGCCGGTGTCGGCCCGTTCTGCCAGGATGAAGCCGTGCTCCCACCCGAGATGTCCGTCGACGACGCGGTCGCCCGCGCGGTCCGGCTCGCCGCGGACGGGCAGCGCACCGTGCTGGGCATCGCCGGAGCGCCCGGCGCCGGCAAGTCGACGCTCGCGCGCCGGGTCGTCGCCGGCGTGGACGCGGCTCTCGGTGTCGGCACCGCGGTCCAGGTCCCGATGGACGGGTTCCACCTGGCGAACGCGGCACTGGACGCCCTCGGCCGCCACGACCGCAAGGGGGCGATCGACACCTTCGACGGTGACGGCTACGTCGCGCTCGTCCGCCGGCTCAGCAGCAACCGCGACGCCGTCGTGTGGGCGCCCGACTTCGACCGCCGGGTGGACGAGCCCGTCGCGGGCAGCATCGCCGTCCCGCAACGGACCCGGCTCGTGGTGTCCGAGGGCAACTACCTGCTCGACGACACCGGCCCGTGGGCGGCGCTCGCCGAGCTCTTCACCGAGACCTGGTTCTGCAGCGTCGACGACCAGGTCCGCGTCGACCGTCTGGTCGGCCGCCACATGCGGCACGGCCGCGACCACGAGGCGGCCCGCACCTGGGCGGTCGAGGTCGACGGCGTGAACGCGGCGAGGGTCGCACCCACGGCGACCCGCGCCTCCAGGATCGTCCGGACCTGACCACCAGACCACGGCGACGACCACGACAGGAGCGACCATGACCATCGCACTCACCGGCGCGACCGGCAAGATCGGCGGCGCCGTGGCGCGCGCCCTCGCCCACGACGGGGCGCCCTTCCGGATGATCGTGCGGGACGCGTCCCGCGCGCCCGACCTGCCCGGGACGGACGTCGCGGTCGCGTCCTACGGAGACGCCGACGCCGGTCGCGCGGCGCTCGAGGGTGTCGACCTGCTCCTCATGGTCTCCGGCGCCGAGGCGGTGGACCGGCTCGCCCAGCACCGCTCGTTCGTGGCGGCGGCGGCGACGGCCGGCGTCCAGCACGTGGTCTACACGTCCTTCTCGGGTGCCGCCGCGGACGCGACCTTCACCCTCGGCCGCGACCACTGGGCGACCGAGGAGGCCATCCGTGCGACCTCGATGGCGCACACGTTCCTGCGGGACTCGTTCTACCTGGACTTCGTCGAGGACCTGATCGGCGAGGACGGCGTGATCCGGGGGCCGGCGGGCGACGGGGCCATGGCAGCCGTCGCACGAGCCGACGTCGCCCGGGTCGCGACCGAGGTCCTGCGGAACCCCGCGGCGCACCTCGACCGGACGTACGAGCTGACGGGGCCCGCGGCGATCACCCTGCACGAGGCGGCCGCCACCGTGTCCGAGGTCCGTGGGCGCGAGGTCACGTACCACCCGGAGACCCTCGACGAGGCGTACGCGTCTCGCGCGAAGTGGGACCCCGAGCCGTGGCAGGCGGACGCGTGGGTGAGCACCTACACGGCGATCGCCGAGGGGGCGCTCGCACGGGTGTCCGGCGACGTCGAGCGGGTCACGGGGCGCCGGCCGATGTCGTTGCGCGAGGTGCTGCTCGCCGGCTGACGGCCCAGGCCGTCGCGCCGCGCGGGTCGCCCGCGTCGCGGCAGCGCCGGCCCGTTCAGCCGGTCCACCGACCGGCCCGGCAGGCCACACCGCCACACCGTCCACCCGACACCCGTCACCGCCCACGGGTGTGCCGGGACCCGGGCGCCCGGGTCGACGTCGGTGACCGCACGGCACCCGCCCGCCCAGGCCGCCCGCAGCACCGGGTCGGTCGCGGGCGCGCCGGCCTGCACCACCAGCACGCGCAGGCCGTCGGCGATCCGTCGGCGGACCTGCTGCGACGTGAAGACCGGCACCGATCCCGAGAACCCGCCGTCGGTCAGCACCGGCAACCCCGTCGCGTCGATCACGGGCGACGAGATGCGCCACGTGTCCGTCAGGAAGAGCGGCCCCGACCCGCGGTACCCGTCGAGCCGCCGTGCGGTCCCCACGAGGTGCCGGAACACCGCCGGGTACGGGGTCGCCGAGCCGCCCCACCAGTCCGGACGCGACACCCGGTAGGTCTCGGCACGACCCCCGGGAGCCTGCCAGCGCGCGACCCACGAGCCGACCGAGGCGTCGCTGCCGCTCCCGTCGCGTGCAGCGTCGAGCGCCTGCAGCGAGAACGCCGCGGGACCGGCGAGGAGCGCGAGTCCGGCGACCACGGCGACGGCGGTCCGGGAGGCGCGGTGCAGCCCCGGCCCGCGGCTCCCCTCCCAGCGCGGTCGCCACAGGAACGCGGCCACCGCCGCGAGCAGGGCCGCCGCCCCGACGACGAGCGCCGGTGTGGCGAGGACCGGGGGCATCGACGCACCGCGGGCCAGGAACACCCACCACCCGAGCTGCGCGGCGGCCAGCAGCACGGGCACCGCACGGAACCACGGCGACTGCGCCCGGAGCAGGCCGACCGCCCCGCGCCACCCGAGCGCCGCGAGGACGGCGAGCTGGACCCCCACCGCCGCGACGTACGCGGTGTGCGGCACCTTCGCCACCGAGAGCACGACGGCCGCGGTCGCGAGCCAGACGCCGAGCACGAGGAGCGTTGCCGAACCGGCGCGGGTGTCGAACGCCGGCCCGAAGGCGCTGCCGGACCGGACGGGTGCCGTGGTCCCGGTACGGGCGTCCGCACGCGGGTCGGACGCCGAGCGCCGTCGCGCGACGAGCACCACGGTCGCGACGACCAGCGCGAACACGGCCGCGGGGAGGAGCCACGCGACCTGTGACGCCAGGTGCGGCTCGATGAGCTTCGTCACGCCGCCGGGCCCACCCAGGCGTGTCGGCCGTCCGGCGGGACCCTCGGTCGTGCTGACGGAGCCCGGCACCGCTCCCGGCAGGAACCGGTCGATGCCGTTGTAGCCGAACACCATCGCGAACGGGCTGTCGTCGGTCGAGCCGTCGATCCACGGCCGGGCGCCGGCCGGTGTCAGGGCCAGTCCGACGACCCAGGCGAGCGACGCCACGACCGACACCCCGCCGACGACCACCGCGCGACCCGTCCGGGCGCCGATGCCGAGACGGGTGCCGTCGCGCCCGGCCGTGGCGACGAGCGTCCCGAGGACCAGTGCGGGCAGCACGAACCACGACTGCAGCATCTTCGCCTGGAACCCGACGCCGACCGCGAGCCCGGCGGCGACGAGCGGCCACCACCGGCCCGTGATCGCTGCGCGTTGCCAGCAGAGCAGGGCGACCGCCAGGGCCGCCGTCACCATGCCGTCCTCCATCGGGTGGGCGAACATCGAGACGAAGATCGGCGTCGTCGCGGCGGCACCCGCGGCGACGAGCCCCGTCCCGACCCCGGCCCACCGGAGTCCGACGAGTGAGCAGGCCCAGAGCGTGACGAGGCCCTCGACGACCTGGGGGAGCGCGAGTGCCGCGGTGGAGTCGCCGAACAGCCGGATGCTGAGTGCCTGGGGGACCGCGAACCCGCTGAGCTTGTCGAGGGTCACCGTCGCCGACGGGTCGAACGCACCCGAGAAGAGCGCCGGCCACGACTCGGACATCGACCGGGCGGACGCCTCGTAGAACCCGGAGTCACCGCCGCGCGCGAGGTTCCAGCCGAGCAGCACGGTCATGCCCAGAGCGATCAGGAGCAGCGTGCCGCGCGCCGCGAACGCCTGGTCCCGCCATCGGGCGGGTCGTCGAGTGTCCACACTGCAGGACCCTGGCCGCACCGGATGACGGTGGCCCGGGACCGCGCCGCCAGCTCACCCCGAAGCCGTGCGCCGCGCTGAGACGACGTGCGGGTGCGACACGTCGTCACCAGCGGATCCGCGGTCGAGCCGGAACGCGATCTCAGGACCGGCGGTGTCAGGCGACGCGGCGGGCCGCGATCGTCCCGACGACCCCGAGCGTCAGCACCGCGACGAGCACCACGAGCAACGGTGCCGTCCAGTCGCCGGTGACCCCGTGCAGCGACCCCGCGACGAGCGGCCCGGCGGAGCCCAGCAGGTACCCGCCGCCCTGCACGAACGCCGACATCCGACGGGCGTCGGCGTCGCTCGACACGATCCGGACGATCACGATGAAGATCACGGTGATGCCACCGCCCTGCGCCGCGCCGCCGAGCACGGACCAGAGCAACCAGAGCTGCGGGGCGAACAGCAGCCCGAGGGGCATCGCGAGCCAAAGGAACGCGACGAGGGCGATGATCGCGCGCGGACGCCACCGCGACGCGAGCACGGGGACACCGAGCGCCCCGACGACCGCGAGGATCTGGAACACCGACGAGCTCGCGCCCGAGGACGCCTTCGAGAAGCCGATCTCGTCGTGCAGCAGGGTCGGGATCCACGCCGTGAGCGCGTAGTACGAGAACGCCTGGCCGCCGAACGCCAGCGTCAGACCCCAGGTGATGAGCCGACGAGCCGGGCGGACCGGCGCGGACCCTGCACCGCGGTCGACCGTCCGGATCGCCCCCGTGCCGAGCACCTGGTCGATCGGCCCGGTCTCGACGACGGGCTCGGTCGCGGCCGGACGGCGCCACGCGGCCCGCGCCCCGACCGCGTACGTCCAGGCCAGCCCGGCGATCACGGCGAACACGGCCCAGACCGCGATCGCGACCGGCCAGCCCCACGCCGCGGCGATCGGCGCGGTGCCGAGCGAGGTGATCATCGACCCGACGTTGAGCGCGGACGTGTAGACCCCGGTGACCAGGCCCACCCGCTCGGGCGAGGTGTCCCGCCGGATGACGACGGGGATCACCACGTTCCCGATCGTGATGCCGATGCCGATCACGGCGGTCCCGACGAGCAGGGCCGCAGCCGAGGGCAGCGACCGCACGACGGTGCCGGCCAGGACGATGACGAGCGAGAGCGACACCGCCCGCTCGGGGTCTGCCTTGGCGATCACCCAGCTGGCGAACGGCGTCGCGAGGGCGAAGCAGAGCACCGGGATCGTCGTCAGCAGACCGGCGACCGTCGCGGTCAGGCCGAGGTCCGCCCGCACGTCACCGATGACCGGCGCCGTCGCGACGATCGGCCCGCGGAAGTTCAGCGCGATGAGGACGATGGCGGCCGGCAGCAGCCAGGCGGCACCGCGCAGTCCCGCTCCGGCCCGGCCGCCCGCCCCGGTCGTCACGGGGACGGCAGCAGGATCGGGAGCAGGTCGAGCGGCGTCGCGGCCTGCGCGATGGTGCCCTCGGCCTCGGCGGGGGAGCCGTAGCCCCACGCGGCGAAGATCGTCGGGACACCGTGCGCGGCCGCTCCCTCGACGTCGTGCCGGCGGTCCCCGATCAGCACCGGGCGGCTCGTGTCGAAGCCGCGGGCGTCGAGGCGGCGCAGTGCCTCCTCGACGACGTCGGCCTTCGAGGAGCGCACCTCGTCGTCGCTCGCGCCCGTGATGATGTCGATGTCGCCGGTCAGGCCGTAGTGCTCGAGGATGTACGTCGCCGGCGTCTCGGGCTTGCTCGTCGCCGTGGAGATCGGCAGCCCGGCGGCGTGCAGGGTGCCGAGGACGACGTCGATCCCGGGGAACATCGCGGAGTCGAGTGCGCCGTGCGAGAGGTAGTGCTCGCGGTACACGGCGAGCGTGTGCTCGGCCTGCTCGGCGTCCATCCCCATCGCGTCGCGGAAGGTGTCGAGGATCGGCGGACCGACGAACGACATGAGCGTCGCGTGGTCCGGCACGGGGACGCCCACGGTGCGGAACGTGTGCGTCATGCTCTCGAGGATGCCCGGCGCGGAGTCGCTGATGGTGCCGTCGAGGTCGAAGAGGATTGCGGAGAACGGGCGCGTCATGTCCGTTCCACCCTAGTCGGCGCGGTCGAGCGGACGTCGGCGCAGTGGGGCGGTGGTGGCGCGGCGGTGGCGCCGTGGTGGGGCGGTCAGTCCCGGCGCTCGACCGCGCGGCGTCATCACGGCGGCGGCGAGCGCGTACCCCGTTCGTGGGCTGTCGGTCCACGCTTTGGGGGACTGGAATGGTCTGTACAGTCCACCCCGCGGACTGCACCCGAAGGAGCCGCATGACCGTCGCGCTCGCCCGCCTGCGCAGAACGGCACCCGAACCCGTCCTGGCACGCCCAGCGCCGCCGTCCCGACTGTCGCCCGGCGCCGCGCGCTGGCTGCTGCGTGCGGCCCTGGCGCTCCCGTACGTCGTGCTCGCGGTGATCGCCGTGCGGGTCCCGACCACGACGCTGCTCGGCCTGACGGGCAACGAGGCGACGTTGGACCGCGCAAGAGCTGCGGTGGACGGCGGCGTCGTCCAGGCGATCGGACAGCTGTACCCGCTGGTCTCCGGTGTGCTGCTGCGCTTCATGCCGTTCGGGGTCGACGGCGCGGCGGTCGTCGGGGGCGTCGTCGCCGGCATGCTCCTGCAGTTCCTCGCGCAGGAGATGCGGCAGCGCGGACTGCCGATGCGGCACGTCGTCGCGTTCACCATCGCCCTCGGCGCGAACCCGCTCTACGCGTTCGTCGCGCTGAACGACCTGCAGGCGTTCCTCGGCATCGCACTCTTCGCCCTCGCTGTCGTCCGGATGGTGCGGTTCTTCGCCTGGGGTGACACCCAGGCGGGCTTCCGGGCCGGCCTCGCCCTGATGCTGTGCACGCTCGTGGACCCGATGGGGTTCGTCTACGTCGTCATCGCGGCGCTCGCCGCACCGCTGCTCGACCTGGCGCGCCAGGGCCAGCGGGGGATCCGCCGTGCGAACGTCATGGTGGTCGTGTTCCCGAGCATCGCCGTCGCGCTCTCGATGGGATTCCTCGACCTCGTCGTGCTCCACGATCCGTTCGCGGCGCTCAGGGGGGCCATCAGCATCACCGGGGAGCGACTCACCGGGCTGCAGCACCTGTTCGCCACCGCCGACGGCGTGCTGCTGATCGCCATGCTCGTGGCCGGTGCGGCGCTGGCGCTGCTGGCCGGCCGCCCGGGCGCGATCGTCCTGGTCGTGGCGCTCTTCGCCGGCGTCATCGGCGAGTACGCGATCGGACTCGTCCCCGTCGCCAGTGCGGGCAACGTGTTCGTCACGACCCTCAGCGTCGCCATCGCCATCCTCCCGCGGGTCGAGGGCCGGCTGGCCAGCTGGCTGGTCCTCGTCCTCGCGATCCTGCAGGTCCCCCTCGCGTGGGTCGCCGCCTCCCAGCGCGAGGTCGTCGTGGTCTGGATGCAGGCGCTCGTGCAGGCGGTCCACGGATGACCGCCGTCGATCCGAAGCCAGACTCCGGCACCCAGGTACCGCGACCGGACCTCGCGCTCCCGGCGGGTGCCGCGGTCCGTGAGCAGGGTCGGCACCGCGGTGCGCCGACCGACTGGCGTCCGCCGCACCGGTGCTCGGTCCAGCGGCACGTCGACGAGGGCTGGGTCGCGTCCGCCCGCATCCGGGAGGGTGTGCTCGTCCTGACGAGCGGCAGGTCCGACCCGGACGTCCTCCGGACCGCGCTGACCGAGGAGTTCGGCGAGCCCGTCGTGCTCCGGACCGCGTCGGAGTCCGACGTCCGGCAGCGCATCGCCTACGAACTCGAGGAGGAGGTGGCGGACCTCGCAGCCCACGGCCTCGCCCGGACGAACCCGGCGCTGTCCGCCCGCACCGTCTTGTCCCGCGGCCAGCGGATCGGCGGCGCGATCGCCGTGCTCGCGCTCGCGACATGCCTGGTCCTCGCGCCGGGGACGACCGCCGCGATCGTGACCGCGGTGCTCTCGCTGGGGTTCCTCGCCGGCATCGTCTTCAAGTTCTGGGTGTCGATGGTCGGTGCACGGTTCGACCTGGTCGAGCAGGTGTCCGTGCAGGACGTGGCCGCGCTCGACGACGCTGCCCTGCCGACCTACACGGTGCTCGTGCCGGTGTTCCACGAGGCGAACATCGTCGCCGACCTCGTCCGCAACCTCGAGGTGCTCGACTGGCCGAAGGACCGGCTCGAGGTCCTCGTGCTCGTCGAGGCCGAGGACCACGAGACACGGCAGGCGGTCCTCGACGCCGCACCGCCCGACTGGATGCGCATCGTCATCGTCCCGCCGGGCTCGCCGCAGACGAAGCCCCGCGCCTGCAACGTGGGCCTGTCGATCGCGCAGGGCGAGTACGTCGTCATCTACGACGCCGAGGACCGCCCCGACCCCGACCAGCTCAAGAAGGTGTTCCTGACCTTCGACCGCGCCGGCGACGACACCGTGTGCGTCCAGGCCGCACTGAGCTACTTCAACGCGGACGAGAACGCCCTCACCCGCATGTTCACGCTCGAGTACTCGTACTGGTTCGACTACATGCTCGCCGGTCTCGACGCCCGGAGCCTGCCGATCCCGCTCGGCGGCACGTCGAACCACTTCCGCACCGACCTGCTGCGCGAACTCGGCGGCTGGGACCCGTACAACGTCACCGAGGACGCGGACCTCGGCATCCGCGCCTCAGCGGTGGGGTACCGCGTGTCCGTGGTGAACTCCACGACGATGGAGGAGGCGAACACCTCGATCCCGAACTTCGTCCGACAGCGCTCCCGCTGGATCAAGGGCTACATGCAGACCGCGCTCGTGCACGCCCGCAGGCCCCGGGCGCTCGTCCGCGAGATCGGGCTGCGCCGCGCCGCCGCGTTCGCACTCCTCATCGCCGGGACGCCGCTGACGTTCCTCGGCATGCTGCCCGGGATCGTCGTCACCGTCGCCACGCTCGTGCTCCCCACGTCGTGGACGGCGCCGATCTTCCCGACGCCGGTGCTCTGGCTGTGCGTGCTCGACTTCCTCCTCGGCAACGCGACGATGATCTACCTCACGATGATGGGGCCGTACAAGCGGGCCCGGTTCGACCTGATGGGCTGGGCGCTGCTCAACCCGCTCTACTGGGTCCTGCACTCCGTCGCCGCGTACAAGGGCCTCTGGCAGCTCATCACCCGTCCGCACTACTGGGAGAAGACCGAGCACGGGCTGACCAAGACGGCGCACTGAACCGTCACGGTCGACGAGACGCGCGCGTCCCGACGTCGACATCCCCTAGAACAGGCGGGTGTGCCCGCCCTCGATGCCGCGCATCGCGTCGTAGTCGAGCACGAGGACGCGGATCCCGCGGTCCTCGGCGAGGGTGCGCGCCTGCGGTGCCACCGTCTGTGCCGCCAGCACGCCCTGCACCGGCCGCAGGTGCGGGTCGCGGTTCATCAGCTCGAGGTACCGGGTGAGCTGCTCGACCGCGTCGATGTTGGCGTTGCGTTTCATCTCGACCGCGACGCTCGCCCCGGCCTCGTCCCGCGCGAGGATGTCGACCGGACCGATCGCGGTCATGTACTCGCGGCGCACCAGGGTGTGGCCGTCGCCGAGGAGCTCGATCTGCTCGGCCAGGAGCTGCTGCAGGTGCGCCTCGACGCCGTCCTTCACGAGGCCCGGGTCGACGCCGAGGTCGTGGGACTCGTCGGCGACGACCTCGTACAGGCTGACGATGAGCTTGTCCTGCGTCTTCTTCTGCGTGACCGTCCACACCTGCGTGATGCCGGCGCTCGCCTGCTCGTCGTCCGGCTCGGTGATCTCGATCGAGCACGGCGGGCTCATCCAGTTGAGCGGCTTGTAGCTGCCGCCGTCGGAGTGCACGAGCAGGGAGCCGTCCGCCTTCAGCATCAGGAGACGGGTCGCGAGCGGCAGGTGGGCGGAGAGCCGGCCCGCGTAGTCGACGGAGCAGCGGGCGATGACGAGACGCACCCGGGAAGCCTAACCGGCGTCGCGACCGCCCGTGGCGCCGTCGGCGCTCCTGGCCGCGTCGGCGCGCTGAGCCTGGAGGCGCGGCTCGGCCCCGCCGTCCCCGTCACCACCGCCACGCGTCGGCCGGGCGGCGGCGCCGCGCTCGCGGGCGGCCCCCGACGCGAGTCCCGCCGCGATGATGAACACGAAGACCACCAGGAGCGCACCGAGCAGCCCGACGTGCTCGCCGAGGAACCCGATGAGCGGCGGTCCCGCGAGGAAGGCCACGTAGCCGATCGTCGCCACGGCGCTGACGCGGGCGGCGGCGGTCCGGGGGTCGTCGGCCGCGGCCGACATGCCCATCGGGAAGCCGAGGCTCGCGCCGAGGCCCCAGAGCACGACGCCGACGATCGCGAGCGGGACGCTCTGGACGAAGATGAGCATGCCGAGGCCGACGACCGCGACGGCAGCGCTGATCCGGAGGACCGGCACCCGCCCGAACCGGTCGATGAGCGGGCTGCCGGCCACCCGCCCGACCGTCATCGCGGCGAGGAAGACCGTCAGGACGGCGGCGCCCGCGGCGTTGTCCAGTCCGTGCCCGTCGATCATGGCCAGCGGCAGCCAGTCGTTCGCCGAGCCCTCGGCCAGCGCCATCCCGAGCACGATCACGCCGATGAGCAGGGTCGACGGCTGGGTCCAGACCTGCCAGCGGCTCACCGGGGTCGGCACCGGGCTGGTGTCGGTGGCCACGTGCTCCTCGAACCGGTGCTCGTCCTGGAACCGCGTCACCGCGACGAGCATCGCGGCGCTCGTCACGACGACGAGGACGGTGAAGTGCCACGCGACGGGGACGTCGAGCGCCTCGGCGAGGGCTCCGAGGCCCGCACCGGCGAGCGTGCCGAGACTGAACGCGGCGTGGAACAGCGGCATGATCGTGCGGCCGCCGGCTTTCTCCGCCGCGGCGCCGGAGACGTTCATCGACACGTCGCACAGGCCGTTGCCGAACCCGAAGGCGATGAGGGCGATCCAGATCGCGGCGAAGCCCCACCCGAGGGAGACCGCGATCCCGGCGAACACCATGCCGGCGGTCAGGCAGACGGCGGCGACCTGCACGCCCCGGCGGGCACCGAGCTTCGCCACGATGTGCCCGGCGAAGGTCAGGCCGCCGATCGAGCCGACGGCCATGCCGAGCACGAGCAGCCCCATCTCGAACGTGCTGGCCCCGAGGGAGTCGCGGACGCTCGGGATCCGGCCGAGCCAGGTCGCGATGTCGAGCCCGGACAGGGTGAACACGACGAACACCGCGGTGATCCAGGCCCGTGTGGTGGGTGTGGTGCGGGCGGACGTCGTCGTCATGGTGGTCCCATCGTGCTTCGCTGCTGTGCGGTCGTGCGTGTCGCGGCTCGGCGTCGTGCGTGTCGCGGCTCGGTCGAATCGATTCGACCGCTCGTTCCGGCTACGCTAACGGGCGATGGACGAACCGGCAACAGGACCCGGCGCGTCGCGGACCGAGCACCTCCGCGAGGACGCCGCCGATGCTCCGCGCGCCGTGACGGACCCGGCCCGCGTCCGGCCGCGCCGTCCCACCCTCACCGAGGTGGCCCGCGTGGCCGGGGTGGCGCCGTCGACGGCGTCGCTCGCGTTCAGCGGCAGCGGTCCGGTCTCCGAGGACGCCAAGGCCCGCGTGCTCGCCGCCGCGGCGGAGCTCGGCTACGGCGGACCCGACCCCCGTGCACGTTCCCTGCGCCGTGGCCGGTCCGGTGTCATCGGCGTCGTCATGGACGAACGACTGAGCGACGCCTTCCGAGACCCGGTGAACGTCCTGACGCTCGACGGCATCGCCGAGGTGGCCGGGGCGGCGGGCGCCTCGCTCCTGCTCGTGCGGAGCCCGCTCGACGACGAACAGGGTGCCGTCCCGCTCGTCGACGCCCCGATGGACGCCGTCGTCCTCGTCGGCTGCAACGTCCGGATCGACCCCGCGGTCGCGGTGCTCCGGCGTCGGCAGATCCCCGTGGTCGCGATCGAGGCCGACGACATCGAGGGTGCGGTGCCGATCCAGCTCGACAACCGCGAGGCCTCGCGTCGCGCCGCTGCGTTCCTGCGTGACCTCGGGCACGAGGCCGTCACGATCGTGTCGCTGCCCCTCGACGGTGCGCACCGCCGCGGCCCGATCGACGCCGAGCGCGAGGCCGCAGGGATCGCCTTCACCTCGCTCGAACGCCTGCGCGGCGTCCGCGGGGTCTACCCGGACGCCGTCGCGATCGAGGCCGCCGGCAGCTCGGTGGAAGAGGGGCGGATCGCCGGCACCGCGCTCTTCGCCCCGGACGGACCCCGGCCCACCGCGGTCGTCGCGCAGAGCGACGTCCTGGCGGTCGGCGTGATCTCGGCCGCCCTGGACGCCGGCCTCCGCGTCCCCGAGGACGTCAGCGTCGTCGGCTTCGACGGCATCACCGTGGACGACAGCCTGTTCCACCGCACGCGCATCCGGCAGCTCACCACGCTCGTGCAGCCCTTCGTGCAGAAGGGCCAGGCGGCCGCCCGGGCCGCACTGGCCATGCTCGAGGGGGCGGAGCCGCAGCCCGCGGCCTTCCGCTCGGAACTCCGGATCGGGGACACGACGGCCACGCCGCGGGCGTAGGGGTCCGGCGGTCGACTGGGGACGGCATCGGAGGGGCTCAGGCTGCAGCTCGCTCCTGCGGACCCGGTCGACCGCTCCGCCCTGGCGGAGCGCAGGGCCACGGACGTCCCTGCGCTCCGACGAACGGGGTCAGCCGGCCCGGACGATCTGCACCGGGGTGTAGCCGCTCTGGGTGCCGAGTGCCTGCGTCAGGACGAGCTGGTTCGCGCCGACCTTCAGGTCGCGGGTGAGCTGCATCCGGAAGTCCCACTCCTCGTCCGCGACGGCCGCGCCGTAGACGTTGCCGAGCGAGTCGCGGAGCTCCAGTCGTGCGCCGGGCGTCGCCACGCCGTCGACGGTCGGGCGAGCGCCCGTGACGCTCTTCGTCAGCAGGTTGGCCCAGCCGAGCGAGGCCGCGGTGGAGACCGTGGCGGTCCGGACGGCCCCGGTCGACGCCGGCGCGAGGGTGAGCACGTAGGGCGAGGTGACCTTCCCTGCCGGCGTCACGGCGAGGAGCTCCATGTGGTTCACCCCGGTCGTCAGGGTGCCGTGCAGGTTGAGCTGCCAGTACCCGCCCGACTGGACCACCCCGGTGCCCATCAGCTCGTTGCCGCGCACGAGTGCGATCTGGGTCGCCCCGGAAGCCTTCCCGGAGACGAGGGGGCGGTTCGTGTGGACTGTCGAGCCGGACGCCAGTGCCGGGCTGACCGAGGCCGCTCCGACGGACACCACCGTGGACTGCGTGGTCGGGGTGTCGTGTCCGACGTCGGCGGTCGACTGCGCGAGCGGGGCCAGCAGCGCGGCGGTGGCGGCGACGATGGGGAGGATGAGGGGCATTGTTGTTCCTGCCGTCAGGGAGATGAACCAACATGATGTCACATGTGAAATGTGACGTGTTTTTTCGCCTCGGTGGCGTCAGACGCCGGACGCATCGGCCCTGATCGCCTCAGCGCTCCCATTCCGGTTCCCTGCGCACCGCGTTCTCCGGCGGCTGCATGGCGGCCTCGGATGGCTGCGGTGGCGCGGACGACCTATGCTGCCGTGGAGATGGACGAGGAGACGGGTGCGGCCGCCGCCGGTGCGGCGTCGCGGCGGGAGGCCATCGGCGACGATCTCGACGAGGCGACCTCGTTCTACGAGCGGCTGCACAACGCGCGCCGGGTGGCGCTCACCCCGGCAGGCGACTCGTTCTCCTACCGGGTGCGCAGCGTCGGGGACGCCGCCATGACGCTGCGGAGCTCGACCCTGTCCGCGAACCGCTGGGGACGCATCGAACCCGAGGGGCACTACCTCCTCACCTGGGCGCAGCACGGCACCGCGGTGATCGACGCCGGGACCGACCAGGAGCAGGTCCTCCGTCCGGGGACCGCGGTGATGTACCCCACCGGACGGGCGTTCACGCTCGACGCTCCCGCGGGTGCCGTGCTGCACGCGGTCGACTTCGCCGCCGACTTCCTCGAGGGCCTCGACGCCGCACGACGGAGTGAGGAGCCGCGACGCCTGGAGTTCCTCCGACGCCCCGAACCGGTCGCCCTCGCCACCCTCCAACGGCGACTCGCCGTCGCAGCACCGGAGCTGCTGCGACCCGACACCGACCCGGTCCGCCGGGCCCTGCTCACCGAATCACTCGGCAACCTCCTGCTGGACACCTTCGTGGAGCCGGTCGGCGACCTCGTCCGGCAGTACCCGGGGGCCGTCGGCCGTGCCCTGCAGTTCATCGTCGACCGGGCCGCCGACCCGGTCACCACCGCGGACATCGCCGCTGCAGCCGGTCTGAGCGCACGCGGGCTGCAGCAGGCGTTCGTGCGGGCCGACCTCCCGACCCCCATGGTCGCCCTGCGGCAGGAACGCCTCCGCCACGTCAGGGAGGCGCTGCAGCACGCGGAACCGGGGACGGCCACGGTCGCGACGATCGCCACCGCGTGGAGCTTCGGGCACCTCGGTCGGTTCTCGGGGTACTACGAACGCGAGTTCGGCGAGCTCCCGAGCGCGACCCTCCGAGATCGACCCTGAGCCGCGACGAGCGCCCGCGACGACGGGCGACCGCGGCGACGGGGGACCGCGGCGACGAGCGACCGCGGCGACGAGCGCCAGCGGCTCACCCGCGCCGGAGGCCGAGGCCGACCACCGCGACGAGGTTCACCACGCTCCCCACGAGGAACCCGGTGGTCCCACCAGCCACGCCCGTGACGGGCCCGAGCACCGCCATGAGCACCGCCCCGACGACGAACCCGGCGACCGACGCCGAGGCGACCTGCCTGGACCGGCCCGCAGCGAGGAGCAACGCCGCCGGGACGAGCCCGACGGTGAACACCCAGACGCCGACCATCAGGTACCGGAGGTCCGCCACGGCGGCGGCACCCTCGGCCGGGTAGACGATCGGCAGGAACCACCCGGCCAGCGCCGCCACGAGCCCGAAGACGACCGCGGTGCCGGCGGCGAACCCGACCACGAGCAGTGCCGCTCCGCGCGACCGGAGCGACCCGTGGGCACTCCGGTGCGCGAACGCCGGCACGAGGACCTGCCCGAGCGCCTGCCCGAGCATCGAGGCGGGCGTCGCCAGGGTGAACGCGGCCGCGTAGACCCCGGCGTCACGCGCCGACGACGTCACCTGCGCCGAGATCATCGTGAGCTGGAGCAACCCGTTCGAGGTCACGACGGCGAGCACGTTCCAGGCCGCGAAGCCGAGGACCCCGGCGGTTGGCTCCTGCTGCCCCGTCCGGCCGTTGCCCCGCGGCCAGCACGCAATCGCGAACACCGTGTACCCGATCGCGAGTGGCAGCAGCACGAACGGTTCGAGCCGGGCGACGCATGCGAGCACGAGCAACCCGAGCGCGAGGACGCTCGTCACGGAGTCCCAGAGCGCGACCCGCCCAGCCCGGCCGTACCCGAGCTGGGCGCCGCGGGCGTAGCAGTACAGGCCGTAGCCGACGACGACCGCGACCCCGCCGAGCACCGTGCCGGGACCGTTGCCCCATGCAAGCGCGATCGGCACGGTGGCCACGGCGAGGACGACGGTGGAGACGAGCATCGATCGGCCGAGCAGCCGGTTCACCGCGGCGTCCGAGCGCCGTCCGCGCAGGGCGATCGCGAGGGCCCGCGACGCGGTGTTGCCGGCGGCGTTCGGCCAGAGCAGGGCGACGAACACCGACAGCGACAGGAGTGCGGTCGTCTGTCCGAGGGTCTCGGTGCCGAACACCCGACCGACGACCACGGTCACGACGAGCTTCGCCACGCCCTGCACGCCGATGCCCACGGTGGCGAGCACCGCGGACGACGCGACGGACGAGGCCGCGGCCGGAGCGGCAGCCGGACGCACGCTCACCGTGCCATCGCCTGGTCGATCCAGCCCCGGCGGTGCGCCCGCAGCCCGAGCGTCACCGCCCGGACGCCGATGTACCCGAGCGCGAACGCCGCCCACAGGCCGCCGAGCGTCGCGCCCGCCCACCAGAGCAGCGGCAGGTACACGACGAGGTTCACACCCCCGGCGATCGCCAGGTACCGCGCGTCCCCGGCACCGATGAGCACCCCGTCGAGCACGAACACGTACCCCGCGACCGGCATCCCGACGGCGACGAGGACCAGCACGAGCGGCAGCGCGTCCCGGACGGCGGCCGCGTCGGAGAACACGGGACCGAGCACCCCGCTCACGGCGGCGGTCAGCACGCCGAGGAGTACCCCGCCCAGGATCCCGAGCAGCACGAGGCGTCGGGTGACGAGTCGGACGCGTGCGGGGTCGCGCGCGCCGAGGCCGTGCCCCACGAGTGCCTGCCCGGCGATCGCGAGGGCGTCGAGCGCGAACGCCAGGGTCGAGAACACCGTCAGGCCGACCTGGGTCGTCGCGAGGCCGGTCGTCCCGAGGCCGGCGGCGGTGGCGACGGTCGCGAGCATCGCCACGCGCAGCGACGCGGTCCGCAGGAACAGCCAGGCGCCGGACCGCAGCGCGCGGGCGACCCCCGAGGCGCCGGGACGCAGCGGTGCCCCCGAGGACCGGGCCGCACGGACGGCGATGCGGACGTACACGATCGCCATCGCCCACTGCACGATGACGGTGCCGGCGGCCGACCCCTCGACGCCCCAGCCCGCGCCGTAGATGAGCACGGCGTTCAGCAGCCCGTTCGCCACGAAGCCGACGGTCGCGACGACGAGCGGGGTCCTGGTGTCCTGCAGGCCGCGCAGCAGGCCGGTCGACGCGGTCACGACGAGGATGCCGGGCAGGCCGATGAGCGACACCGTCAGGTAGGCGGTCGCCGCCGCCGCGACCTCGGGCGCCGCACCGAACAGCGACACGAGCGGACCGGCCAGCGGCCAGCCGACGAGCGCCAGCACCACCCCCAGGCCGAGCGCGAGCCACATCCCGTCGATGCCCGCGTGCACGGCGCCGCGCCGGTCACCGCCGCCGAGCGCCCGCGCGACCGCCGGGGTGGTCGAGTAGGCCAGGAACACGAGCAGTCCCGTCACGGTCTGCAGCACGGCACCCGCGAGCCCGACGGCCGCCAGCGCCGTCGCGCCGAGGTGCCCGACGAGGGCGGTGTCGGTGAGCAGGAAGAGCGGCTCGACGACGAGCGCACCGAGGGCGGGCACCGCCAACCGCACGATGTCGCGGTCGACCGCGCGTCGTTCGGTGGGCGCGGGTGGCGTCGGTCGGTGCACCGACCCATTGTGGCGGCGATGCGGGCCCGCCGCGGCGCGCGGTGGACTCGGCCACCCGCACGAGGCGGGCCGCGGGACGTGCCGACCCGCGCCTCACGGCCGGACTACGCTCCGATCGTGGACATCGCCGCACTGGTGCCGGCAGCGATCGGCATCGCGCTCAGCCCCCTGCCGATCGCCTCGGTCGTGTTCCTGCTCGGGCACCGACGCGGCTACGGATCGGCGCTCGCGTGCGCGCTGGGGTGGATGGCCGCCGTGGCCGTCGCCCTCGTCGTGGCGGTGGCCGTCGGCGAGCAGCTCCCGACCGGTACGGGCGAAGGGCCGCCGGTGCAGGCGCTGGTCGCGCTCGCCGCTGCGGTGGTGCTGTTCGTGATCGCGGCGTGGCAGTGGGCGCGTCGCCGCCTGCCGGACGGATCGCCGGCGAGCACGCGCTGGGCGGACGCCATGGAGGCACTCGGTCCCGGCCGGGCCTTCGGGCTCGGCGCACTCCTGTTCCTCAGCCCGAAGTCGGTCGTCCTGGCGCTGGCAGCGGGCCTGACGTTCGGCGACGGGGACCCGCGGGCGGTCGAGACGTTCGTCGTCGGCGCGCTGTTCGTGCTCGCCTCGGGCGCCGTCGTGCTGCTGCCGATCGTCCTGGCCGTGGCTCTCGGGCGGCGTGCCGAGCGCCCGCTCGAGGCGATGCGCTCGTGGATCGCGGAGTGGGGTGCGCGGTCCCTCGTCGTCGTGCTGGTCGTCCTCGGGGTGGTCCAGCTCGTCATCGGACTGACCGGCCTGCGCTGAGCGCGGTCCGGGAGGCGCGGCTCGCCCCGTCCCGTCGGCAGACGGGTCGAGACGGTCAGGTCAGTCGCCGCGCGGCTCGGCGGGGACGCCGCCGGTCGCCGCGTGCGCTTCGTCCGACGCCGCCGGCGTCGCCTCGTCGGTCCCGCGGGCACGGCCCACCAGGTCCATCACGTGGTAGACGACGATCGCCGCGACGGTGCCGAGGATGATGCCGCCGAAGCTCGCCTGGCCGAACGCGAACGTGAAGTCCGCGATCCCGATGATGAGGGCGATGCCCGCGGTCAGCTGGTTCTTCGGCTTCGCGAAGTCGACGCGGTTCTCGACCCAGATGCGGATGCCGATGACGCCGATCAGGCCGTACAGCGCGGTGGTCGCGCCGCCGAGCACCCCCGGCGGGACCGACGAGATGACCGCACCGATCTTGGGGGAGAGGCCGAGCAGGACCGCGACGATCGCCGCGACCCAGTACGCCGCGGTCGAGAACACCCGGGTGGCCGCCATGACGCCGATGTTCTCGCCGTAGGTGGTCGTGGCCGAGCCGCCGCCGAGCCCGGCGAGGACGGTCGAGACGCCGTCGGCGAAGAGCGCGCGTCCGGTGAGCGGGGTGAGGTCGCGGCCGGTGAGCTGCCCGACGCCCTTGACGTGTCCGACGTTCTCGGCGACGAGCGCGAGGACGACCGGGACGAACGCGAGGTAGATCGCGAGCTGCGATCCGTCGAACGCCGGCGCGGTGAACTCCGGCAGACCGATCCAGGCGGCCTCGTGGACGGCGTCGAACGAGACCTCGCCGCCGATGAGCGCGGCGACGTAGCCGACGACGACGCCGATCACGATCGACAGACGGCCGATGAGCCCCTTGAACAGGACGGTCACGAGGATGATCGCGGCGAGGGTGATCACCGCGACGACGGGGGCCTTCGTGAAGTTGTCGCGGGCGGCCGGCGCGAGGTTGAAGCCGATCAGGGCGACGATCGCGCCGGACACCACCGGCGGCATCAGCCGGTCGATCCACCCGGCACCGGCGAGGTGCACCACGGCCCCGACGACCGCGAGCAGCGCACCCACGACGATGATCCCGGAGAGCGCGAGCGGGATGCCGCCGATCTTCGTCGCGGCGGCGATCGGCGCGATGAAGGCGAAGGACGACCCGAGGTAGCTCGGCAGCCGGTTCCCGGTGATGACGAGGAACAGGATCGTGCCGATGCCGCTGAAGAGCAGCGTCGTCGAGGGCGGGAACCCGGTGAGGAG
The DNA here is from genome assembly GCF_047977705.1 of Curtobacterium sp. LFS084. Classification (NCBI taxonomy): domain Bacteria; kingdom Bacillati; phylum Actinomycetota; class Actinomycetes; order Micrococcales; family Microbacteriaceae; genus Curtobacterium; species Curtobacterium sp. LFS084. The sequence goes on along the minus strand of NZ_JBFPFM010000001.1, from coordinate 24,690 downwards.
CGGCACGAGGAACGTCGCACCGAACATCGCCACGACGTGCTGCACGCCGAGCCCGATCGTGCGACCCCAGGTGAGGCGCTCGTCTGGTGCCACGATCGTCGTCGCGGAGACGGTCGCGCCGTCACCGTGCAGCTTCCACGGAAGTCCCATGTGGACGACGCTAGTGGCTGTCGACCGCTCGTGACGCTCCCGTCCGTCCTGCTCCATCAGGGCGGTGGTGGCTATCGTGGACCGCATGACCGACGTCGCAAGCACCTCCGGGATCCACACCGACGAGCTGGACACCACGGTCCGCCCGCAGGACGACCTGTACCGCCACGTGAACGGCTCGTGGATCGCATCGACGCCGATCCCCGACGACAAGGCGCGGTACGGCTCGTTCACGGTGCTGGCCGAGGCGGCCGAGATCGCGGTTCGGGACATCATCGAGCGCTCCCAGCAGGCGGCGCCCGGCACCGAGGAGCGCAAGGTCGGCGACCTGTACTCCTCGTTCACCGACGAGGCGCGGCTCGAGGCGCTCGGCACCGCGCCGATCGAGCCCCTGCTCGCCGAGGTCGCGGCCGTCGACTCGGTCGACGACGTCGTGCGCCTGGTCGGCCGGTTCGAGCGGCTGGGTCTGCCGAGCTTCCTGCAGCTCTTCGTCGACAACGACCCGGGCGACCCGGAGTCCTACGTGGTGTTCCTCGAGCAGTCCGGTCTCGGGCTGCCCGACGAGTCCTACTACCGCGAGGACCGCTTCGCCGACATCCGCACGAAGTACCGCGAGTTCGTCGCCGCCATGTTCCCGCTCGCCGGGTTCGAGGACGGCGGCGACCGCACCGAGCACGTCGTCGCCCTCGAGACCGCGCTGGCGTCGAAGCACTGGGACAACGTCACCACGCGCGACAGCCAGAAGACCTACAACAAGCTGCCGTGGGCCGAGGTCCAGGCGCTCGCCGAAGGCATCGACCTCCGCCTCTGGTGGGAGGCGATCGACGCCCCCGCCGGCGCCTTCGAGACCGTGGTCGTCCGCGAGCCGTCGTTCGTGACCGGGCTGGCCGAGCTGCTGCACGAGCAGCCGCTCGAGGTCTGGAAGGACTGGCTGCGGTGGCAGGTGATCCGCGGCTCCGCGGCCTACCTGACGAGCGCGTTCTCGGCGACGAACTTCTCGTTCTACGGCACCGCGCTCACCGGCGCGCCGAAGCAGCGCGAGCGCTGGAAGCGCGGCGTCTCCCTCGTCGAGGGCGCGATGGGCGAGGCCGTCGGGCGCATCTACGTGCAGGAGCACTTCGACGAGACCTCGAAGGCGACGATGGACGACCTCGTGGCGAACCTCGTCGAGGCGTACCGGCAGAGCATCACCGGCCTCGACTGGATGACCGACGAGACCCGTGCCCGAGCCCTCGACAAGCTCGACAAGTTCACGCCGAAGATCGGCTACCCCGTGAAGTGGCGCGACTACTCGGCGCTGCCGGTCTCCGCCGACGACCTCGTCGGCAACGTCCGTGCCGTCGCCTCGTTCCAGGTCGACCGCGAGCTCGGCAAGATCGGCAAGCCGATCGACCGCGACGAGTGGTTCATGACGCCGCAGACCATCAACGCGTACTACAACCCGGGCTTCAACGAGATCGTGTTCCCCGCGGCGATCCTGCAGTTCCCGTTCTTCGACGCCGCACGCGACGCGAGTGCGAACTACGGAGCGATCGGTGCCGTCATCGGCCACGAGATCGGGCACGGCTTCGACGACCAGGGCTCGCAGTACGACGGCGACGGGCGACTCGAGAATTGGTGGACCGAGGCCGACCGCACCGCGTTCGAGGAGCGCACGAAGGCCCTCATCGCGCAGTACGACACGCTCGTCCCCACCGAGGTCCCGGACGGCCACGTCAACGGCGCCCTGACGATCGGCGAGAACATCGGCGACCTCGGCGGGCTCTCGATCGCGTGGAAGGCCTACCTGCTCTCCCTCGACGGCGAGGAGCCGCCCGTCGTCGACGGCCTGACCGGCGCCGAGCGGTTCTTCCTCAGCTGGGCGCAGGCCTGGCGGATGGCGATCCGACCGGAGGAAGCCGCCCGACTGCTCACGATCGACCCGCACTCGCCGACCGAGTTCCGCTGCAACCAGGTGGTCCGCAACATCGACGTCTTCTACGACACCTTCGGCGTGACCGAGCGGGACGCGATGTACCTCGACCCGGCCGAGCGCGTCGCGATCTGGTGATGGCCGAGCCGGACGCGGCTCCGTCGTCGGAGCCGGGGTCGGCTCGCCGGTCCCGCCGACGCCAGCACGCCGGCGGGACGGACGGTCGGGCCCGCGGGCGGCACCGTGGTGGTGCCGACGAGCGGTTCGCGTCGACGCTGCAGGCCCTCGGAGCGCTCGCACGGGACGGTGCGTCCGTCAGCGCCTCGGTGATCGACACGTCGACCGGCAAGGCCCTGTTGGCGGTGGACGACACGCTCGTCCAGCCCGTGGCGAGCCTCGGGCGCGTGCTGCTGCTCGTCGAGGTCGCGGCACGGCTCGAGGACGGCGGGTTGCACGGTGACCGACTGCAGCGGATGGCGCGGGACACCGCCACCGGCGCGGGACTCTGGCAGTTCCTGCAGCAGCCGACCATGCAGGTGTCCGACCTGGCGACCCTCGTCGGTGCGAGCGCGGACGCCTGGGCGATGAACGCGCTGCTGTCGACCGTCGGCATCGATGCGGTCCGTGAGCGTGCCGAGGCCCTCGGGATCGAACGCACCGCCCTCATCGACCGCGTCCGGGACCGCCGGGGGCCGGACGACGCGCCCGACGCCTCGGTCGCCCCGACGGGTGAGCTCGCCTGGCTCATGCGGGGACTGGCGCTCGGCGAGGTCGTCGACGAGGCGGTGTCGAACCGGGTGCTCGGCTGGCTGTCGCTCGCGTCCGACCTCAGTCTCGTCGCGGGGTCCTTCGGGCTCGACCCGCTCGCCCACCGGGCACTGGACCACGGCCTGCAGGTCGTCTCGGCGACCGGCTCGGGCACGGGCGTCCGCGCCGAGGCCGGGATCCTGCGCGGGCCCGGCTCGTCGGTGAGCTACGCGGTCACGGTGACGTTCGACGACGCCTCGCTGCAGCGGCGGCTGGCGGTCATCGACGCCCTGCGGACGATGGGCACCGAGGTGCTCGAGACGGTGCACGAGGCCGCGGCCCGCTGAGCGTACCTCCACGCTCGTGACCGACTCCCTGATCTCCTTCGCCGTGGCCTGCCGGTGCACGCAGGAGGTCCGGGCGTCCACGGACGACCCCGAGTCCTGAGCGGGCCGGGTCAGCGCAGCCGGACGAACGACCGCAGCGGGGCCGGCCGGACGTCGTGCACCTCGACGAACCCGCGCGACTCGTAGAACGCTCGCTGACCCGGCTCGGCGTCGTTGATCCCACTCCGGTGGCGGTCCGGCAGCACGAGCAGGTCCTGCACGTACACGACGGTCGCGCCGTCCGACACCGTGCGGACCAGGCCGACGAGCGAGCCGTCCGCGCTCCGGGCCGTCAGCACGAGGTGGGATCCGCCCACCGCGGCGACGAGAGTCTCCGGGGCGTCGGTGTACGCCGTCCACCCGACCGCGCGGTACAGCGCGAGGAGCTCGTCCCCGTCCGGTCGTCCCTCCGTGATCAGCAGCACCCGTCCATGCTGGCAGACGTCAGTCGGTCGCCTGCCCCGCGGGAACGAAGGCCTGGACGTCGAGCTCCGTCACGTCCTTCGACCGGCACGCGGCGAACTCGGTGTACGGCACGAACAGCGACGCCTTCGAGCCGGGCGGGTAGACGCGGAAACCGTCGGGCGAGGTGGGGTCGCACGTCGACTCCGGGTAGTTCTCCGAGTTCGCGACCCTGAGCGGTGCCACGGCCTCCTCGCCGGACGCCAGCGTGACGGTCGGGTGGGGCGCCGCCCGGTCGAGCGTCGCCGCGTTGCCGATCTGCGTGCCGTCCGTGTCGCCGACGAACGACACCCCCGGCCAGCCCTGCAGCGTGCAGGTCGACGACCCGGTGTTCCGCAGGACGAGGTGGACGTACGTGCTCCCGGCCGCGCCACCGCTGCCGGCCTCGATGCTCCCGACGAGCGAGGACGTCGCGCACGCCGACGACCCGGTACCGGAGGACCCCGCGTTCGAGGAGGCACCGGACGACCCGGTCGACGCGCCGCCCGCCGAGGCTGACGACGACGAGCCGGACGGGACGGACGAGGGTGGCGCCGTCGGTGTCGCCGTGACGGTCTCGGTGGTCGTGGCCGTCGGGTCCGAGGTGCCGCCGGACGAGCAGCCGGCGAGCAGGCCGACGGCGACGATGCCGGCGGCGACGAGCAGTGGGGAACCAGCGCGACGGTGCATGAGCCAACACAACCACCGGGTGCGGGGTACACGACTCGGGTGGCGCCCAGCCGTCACGAGCACACTCCGGAGCACGCGCGCGAGCGCACGAGCAACGGAGGTCGACATGGCAGGCAAGCACGAACAGGCACGCGGCGACGAGGGTCGGGCGGACGGCGTCGAGCCCCGCGCCGGTGCCTTCACCGACAGCGAGATCCCCGGCGAGACCCCGGTGCCCTCGAACGAGCCCGCCGGTGAGTTCGTCTCGAGCGACATCCCCGGCGAGACCCGTCCCGAGGGTGGCGGCGAGGGCGAGTACGTCGAGTCGGACATCCCCGGCGAGGCGGAGCCGACGCCGGACGGCGAGGTCGGCCACTACACGGACCGCGACCAGGCGTAGGCCCGGGACCTAGTCGACCAGGCCCGCCGCCACGAGGCGGCGGAGCGTCTCGACGCCCGCCGGCGGGCACCGGTCCGCGTCCGCGGAGGTGACCCACTCGATCTCGTCCACCTCGGCCGACGCGACCGGCGTGGCGGTGTCCAGCGCGCCTCCCGGACGTGCCAGGAACAGCGCCATCGCGACCATCGTCCCCGGGGCCTGGCCGTGCGCCGGCTCCGTGACGGTGCCGAACGGCTCCACGTCGGCCGCGGTCAGGCGGAGTCCGGTCTCCTCGAGGGCTTCGCGGACGGCGGCCTCGACGTCGGTCTCGTGCGGCTCCGCCTTGCCGCCGGGCAGGTAGAGCACGTCGCGCTTGCGCGCGCGGACCATCAGCACCCGGCGGTCGCGCACCAGCAGCAGCGCGCTGACGCGCAGGGTCGGGGGACGGCCCTGGAGGCTCAGCTCGCGTCCGCCTCGTCGGTGCGGTCGCGGACGGTCAGCTCGGGCGCGGTGCGCTCCGCGAGCGGTACCACGGGTGCCGGCACGTCGGCCTCGGGCTCCGGGCGGACGCCGAAGAGGGCGTCGAGCGCCCCGACGAACTCCTCGCCGCGGCCGGCGCGACCGAGCTCGCGGGCGCGGACCGACGGACGGTGGAGCAGGACGCCCACGAGGTGCCGCAGCGCGCGTTCGGTCTGCTCGGCCGAGGCGTCGTCACCGTCCGCGCGACGCTTCGCGCGGTCGATCTCGTCGTCGAGGATGTCGAAGACGTGCTTGCGGAACGCGACGAGCGCCGGGGTCGTCGACTGCTCGAGCGCCTGGGCACGGAACCGGGACACCGCGTCGTCGACCATCGCCCGTGCCTCGGACTCGGCGTTCAGCTCGGCGATCGGGGCGTGGATGCTGATGGTCTCGAGGTCGAGCAGCTCGACGCCGTCGACGTCGGCCGCGTCCGGGTCCACGTTGCGGGGGAGCCCGAGGTCGATGACGATGCGCCGGACGCCGTCGTCGAGGTCGGCGGGCTCGACGACCGGGACCTCGCTCGAGGTGCAGGTGATCACGACGTCGCTGGCGCCGATGGCCTCGCGCAGGTCGTGGGCGGCGACGAGGTCGTGCTTGGCGGCGAACCACGCTGCCCGACCCGAGGGGGAGAAGACCTGGATGGTGTCGGCGCCGCGGTCGCGCAGGGCGGCGATGGTCGTGGCGGCGTAGCTGCCGGTGCCGATCAGGAGCACGCGGGTCCGGCCCCAGTCGGTGACGCGGGACGAGGCGAGCTCGAGGCCGAGGCGCACGAGCGACCGACCGGCCGCACCGATGCGGGTGCGGGTCTTGACGCCCCGGGAGGTGTGCGCCGCCTCTTGGAAGAGCCGTTCGAGGTCCGAGGTGGTGGTGCCGTTCGCGCGGGCGTCCTCCAGCGAGCGGCGGACCTGCCCGGAGATCTCGGTCTCGCCGACGACGACGGACTCGAGGCCGCTCGAGACGGCGAAGAGGTGCTGCACGACGTCCTTGCCGCCGAGCACGTTGACGGAGTCGAGGACCTCGGCGGGGTCGAGGTCGCTCGCGGTCGCGACGGCGTCGACGGTGGCCGAGACGGCGGAGTCGCGGTCGTCGCCGGCGATGTCGAGGTAGGCCTCGAAGCGGTTGCACGTGGCGAGGACGACGGCTCCGTCCAACACGCCGGAGTCCGTCACGAGACGGCTCGCCGCGGTCGGTGCGCCGATGCTCAGTCGCTCCAGGAGATCGAAGCTGGCGTTGCGATGCGACGCCGTGAGACAGATGAGCACGTCTTCCATGGTAACTCGCGTTCCGGTGCCCGCCCGATCCCGTCGTGCGTGCTCGGGATACACCCTGTTCGCCGATGGGAGAATCGTGCGGTGACCGACGCATCCACCACCGCTCTCCCCGCCGCACACCCGCTCGTCTCCGGGCGGACGTCGGGTTCGCCCCTCGTCCGGGCGCTCCGGGGCGACCGGCCGGAGACCCTGCCGGTGTGGTTCATGCGCCAGGCCGGGCGCTCCCTGCCGGAGTACCGCGACCTGCGCGTCGGCACGGCCATGCTCGACGCCTGCCTCGACCCGGCGATGGCGTCGGAGATCACGCTGCAGCCGGTCCGTCGGCACGGGGTCGACGCCGGCATCTTCTTCAGCGACATCGTCGTGCCGATCAAGCTCGCGGGCGTCGACGTCGAGATCGTGCCGGGGCGCGGGCCGGTGCTCGCGTCGCCGATCCGGACCGCGGCCGACGTCGACGCGCTCGGCACGCTCGACGAGGCCGCGCTCGCCCCGATCACCGAGGCGGTGGCCCGCACGGTGGAGCAGCTCGGCGACACCCCGCTCATCGGGTTCGCCGGCGCACCGTTCACGCTCGCGGCCTACCTGGTCGAGGGCGGTCCGTCGAAGGACCACATCCGCGCCCGCACCCTCATGCACGCCGAGCCGGAGACCTGGGCACGCCTGCTCGACTGGGCGGCCGGGGTGTCCGGGGCGTTCCTCCGGGCGCAGGTGCTCGCTGGGGCGTCCGCCGCACAGCTCTTCGACTCGTGGGTCGGTTCACTGTCCCGTGCGGACTACGTCGCGCGGGTCGCCCCGCACTCGGCCGACGCGCTGGCCCACGTGGCCGACCTCGGCGTCCCGCGCATCCACTTCGGCGTCGGCAGCGGCGAGGTGCTCCGCGACATGACCACCTTCGGTACGGACCGGGTCGGCGTCGACGCGGTCGGCGTGGACTGGCGGCTCCCGCTCGACGAGGCGGTCCGCCGCGTCGGCACCGGCGTCACGGTGCAGGGCAACATCGACCCGGCCATGCTCGCCGCTCCGTGGGAGGTGCTCGAGGCGCACGTGCGCGACGTCGTCTCCCGGGGCGGCGCGGCCCGGGCGCACGTCGTCAACCTCGGGCACGGCGTGCCGCCGGAGACCGACCCGACCGTGCTCACCCGCATCGTGTCGCTCGTCCACGAACTCGGGGACGGGACGGCCGCGGCGACCGGAGCGCACGCGTGACCGACGTCGTCGTGGTCGGCGGCGGGGTCGCCGGCCTCGTCGCGGCGCGGGACCTGGCGAAGGGCGGCGCGCACGTGGTCCTCGTCGAGGGGTCCGACGTGCTCGGCGGGATGGTCCGTCGGCACAGCGTCGCGGGGCTCGACCTCGACATGGCGGCGGACTCGTTCGCGACCCGGAACGACGCCGTCGGCCGGTTGGCGATCGAGCTCGGCCTCGGCAACGAGATCACCGCACCGGATCCACGCGGTGCCTGGCTGATGACCCGGGACGGCCGGACCTCGCCGATCCCCGAGACCGGGTTGCTCGGCATCCCCGGCAGTCCGATGGCCGCCGACGTGCTCGCGGTCGTCGGGCAGAAGGCGGCGCTCCGGGCGCAGATGGACTCGCTGCTGCCGTCCCCCGTCGGCGCGAAGGCCGCGTCCCTCGGCGAACTCGTCCGGAAGCGCATGGGCGACCGGGTCCTCGACGACCTGGTCGTGCCGATCGTCGCGGGTGTGCACTCGACGCACCCGGACGACCTCGACCCCGACCGGGTCGCCCCCGGACTCCGGGCGGCACTGCTCCGCGAGGGCTCCCTCGCCCGCGCGGTGCTCGCGCTCCGTGCCCGTGCGACGGCCGGGTCGGCCGTGCAGGGCATCCGCGGTGGCATCGTGCGGCTCGTCGACGAGCTGGTGGCCGACATGGAGACCTACCGCGTCGACGTCCGTCTGCGCACCCGGGCGACCGCGATCGAGGAGCACGCGGTGGAGGTCCGGACCGAGGACGGCGAGACCGAGCGGCTGGTGGCCGAGCACGTGCTCGCGTCGACGGCGGACCCCGCGCGCGCGACCGGGGCCGAGCGCACGGGCATCGAGCTCGTGACGCTCGTCGTCGACCAGCGCGAACTCGACGCCGCGCCGCGCGGGACGGGCATGCTCGTGCACCCCGATGCGCCGTCGGTCCGGGCGAAGGCGATCACGCACGCCACCGTGAAGTGGCCGTGGCTGGCCGAGGCCGCCGCGGGCAGGCACGTCCTGCGGTTGAGCTACGCGACCGCCGCCGACGCCGTCGAGACCGGCAGGAGCCTCCCGGTCGACCCACGGGACCCCGTCGGCACCCGCGCGGCCCAGGACGCGACCGCGCTGCTCGGCGTGCGCATCCCGGTGTCCGCCGTCGTCGGCGCCGCACGCGTCCGCTGGCACGGTCCGGACACGACCGCTGCCGGCCTCGCGGACGGCGTCGTCGGGATCGGCGAGGCGTCGAGCGGCCGGGGTCTGGCCGGGATCGTCCAGGCGGCGCGCACGGCCGCTGTGCACATCCTGGATTCCTGAGCGGACCACACACCGCGAGAGGGCTACTGTTGCGGTGAGCGTCGGACGTATTCCGCTCGGCGCATGACCACGCACACTGACCCAACGGAGGAATCGCACATGCGAGGCAAGCTCCTGTTCGTCGCCGGCGCAGCTCTCGGGTACGTCCTGGGATCGCGAGCCGGACGGGCGCGGTACGAGCAGATCAAGACCGTCAGCGGCAAGATCTGGAACAGCAACGGCGTGCAGAAGGGCGTCCACGTCGCCGAGGAGTTCATCGCCGACAAGACCCCCGACGTCGCCGAGTTCGTCGGTGAGCAGACGAAGAAGGTCGTCCGCAAGGTCGGGCAGAAGAAGGACAGCCGGGCCTCATGACAGACACCCGCGACCGCAAGCCGCGTTCGCTGTTCGGCCTGGTCGGCGACGTCCCGAAGCTCGTCAAGGAGCTGGTGACGGGCGAGCTGAACCTGCTCAAGGCCGAGATGCTGACGAAGGCCAAGATCTTCGGCCTCGCCGCGGGTCTGCTCGTGGGCGCGCTCGTCATCGTCCTCTACGCGATCGGCGTGCTGCTCACCGCCGCCGTCATGGGTCTCGCGACCGTGATGCCGGCGTGGCTCGCCGCACTCGTCATCGCCGTGGTGATGCTGATCGTCGCGGGGATCCTCGGCCTGCTCGGCTGGAAGCGCCTGAAGAAGGGCCTCCCGCTCACCCCGAAGCGCACCATCGACAGCGTCAAGAACGACGTCAACGCGGTCAAGGGCCTCGGCAAGAAGCCGACCCCGTCGACCCAGTACGGCGCCCGCAAGCCGGACGTCGGCGGCCGCTTCTAACGACGACCGCCCCGTCCACCACCCCACCCCCCCCCCCCGGAGGACCCACGTGACCGATCAGCACGACGACCTGGCCGACCGCGTCGCGGCGACCCGCGCGCAGCTGTTCGACACCCTCGACGCGATCGAGGACAAGCTCAACGTCCCGAAGCAGATCGGCATCGCCGCGTCGAAGGTCAAGCGTGGGATCGACGAGAAGCCGGTGCCCTACCTGGCCGGGCTCGCAGCGGGCGTGGCGGTGGTCGGGGGTATCGTCGTAGCGGTGCTCCGACGGCGGTAGCGCTCGCCGTCGAAAGGGGAGCGGCGTCACCTTTGTGACCGATAGGACAATGGACACATGAGTTCCACCGTGCCCACGCACGACGCACACGAGACCTCCCCCGACGGCATCGACCCGAACCTGCTGACGGCCTACGCCCTGTGGGCCGTCTTCCGCCGTCCGCTCGGCCCGGTCCACCGCACGGGTGACGACGCCGTGGCCGAGCTCGACGCCGTCGTGACCGCCGCCGCACAGCGCGGCGTGACGATCCGTGGCTTCTACGACGTCTCCGGCTTCCGCGCCGACGCCGACGTCATGGTCTGGCTGCACGGCGACGACGCCCAGGCGATCCAGGCCGTGCTGCGCGAGATCCGTCGGACAGCGCTCTTCCAGGACGCCGAGCCGGTCTGGCACGTGATGGCGATGCACCGCGAAGCCGAGTTCAACAAGCGGCACACCCCGGCCTTCCTGCGCGGCAAGGAACCGGAGGCCTGGATCACGGTGTACCCGTTCGTCCGGTCCTACGAGTGGTACCTCCTGCCGGAAGAGGAGCGTTCGACGATGCTCCGCGACCACGGCATCGCCGGCGCCAAGTACCGCCGCGTGCTGACGAACACGATCGCGACGTTCGCCCTGAGCGACTACGAGTGGATCCTGCCGCTCGAGAGCCCGGACCTGGTCGACCTCGTCGACCTCATGCGCGACCTGCGCTACACCGAGGCCCGCATGCACGTGCGGGAAGAGGTGCCGTTCTTCACCGGTCGTCGCGTGACGACCACCGAGCTGCCGGAGGTGCTGTCGTGACCGACACGAGCATGATCACGAACGGGCGGGGCACGGTCCTCGCCGCGACCCCTGCCGCCGCCGACGGCCCCGAGCACGTCGAGGTCCCGGTCGCGTACGACGCGATCCTCCTCGCCGGCTTCGGCGGGCCCGAGGGGCAGGACGACGTCATCCCGTTCCTGCGCAACGTCACCCGTGGTCGGGGCATCCCGGACGAGCGCCTCGAAGAGGTCGCCCACCACTACCGGCACTTCGGCGGCGTCAGCCCGATCAACGCGCAGAACCGTGCCCTCAAGGCGGCGCTCGAGACCGAGCTGGCCGCGCGCGGCATCGACATGCCGGTCCTCTGGGGCAACCGCAACTGGGCGCCCTACCTCGAAGAGGCCTTCACCGAGGCGTCCGACAAGGGCTACACGAAGCTCATCGCGATCGCCACGAGCGCCTACTCGTCCTTCTCCTCGTGCCGGCAGTACCGCGAGGACTACGCGCGCGTGCTGACCGAGACCGGACTCGTCGACACCATCCAGATCGACAAGGTCCGGCAGTTCTTCGACCACCCGGGCTTCGTCCGACCGTTCGTCGACGGCGTCCGTGACGGCATGGCACGCGCGATCGCCGAGAACGAGGGCCTCGACGTGGCCACCGAGCTGCACGTGCTCTTCTCCACGCACTCGATCCCGTCGAGCGACGCCGCCAAGTCCGGTCCGAGCGACCGCGGCTTCGACGAGCACGGCGCCTACGAGGCCCAGCACCTCGCCGTCGCGCAGGTCGTCCTCGACCAGGCGTGGGCTGAGCTCCTCGAGCAGCCCGAGCACGCGTCGCTCCGCGGCACCAGCACGCCGCCGTGGAAGCTCGTCTACCAGTCGCGCTCCGGCCCCCCGACCCAGCCGTGGCTCGAGCCCGACATCAACGACTACATGAACGAGGACCTCAAGGGCGGGCCGACGCGTGCCGTCCTCATCGTCCCGCTCGGCTTCGTCAGCGACCACATGGAGGTCATGTGGGACCTCGACGAAGAGGCCACGGAGACCGCCCAGGAGCTCGGCTTCTGGTCGCTCCGGACGCAGACCCCGGGTGTCGACCCGGCCTACGTCGCGGGTCTGGTGGACCTCGTGCTCGAGCGTGTCAACGGCACCCCCACGAGCGAGCGGCCGCACGAGACCGACCTCGGCCCCTGGTACGACGTGTGCCGTCCGGGGTGCTGCGAGAACGTGCGCGCCGGGTTCAAGCCGGCCGCGGCCGGACTCGCTCCGTGACCGAGGCGACCACTCCGACGCGTGCCGACGGCCCCGCCCCGATCCGACTCGGCACCCGGGCCAGCCGGCTCGCGGTCGCCCAGTCGCAGGACGTCGCCGACCGTCTGGCGACGGCGGCCGGTCGTCCGGTCGAGCTCGTCACGGTCACGAGCGAGGGCGACACGAACCGTGCGTCGCTCGCGAGCCTCGGCGGGACCGGGGTGTTCGCGAGCGCGCTCCGCGAAGCCCTCGTCGCGGGTGAGGTCGACGTCCTGGTGCACTCGCTCAAGGACCTCCCGACGGCGCCGTACCCGGGTCTGACGATCGCCGCGGTCCCGAAGCGCGCCGACGCCCGTGACGTCCTCGTCGCCCGCAACGCCGCGACCATCGAGTCCCTCCCCGAGGGCGCGAAGGTCGGCACGGGATCGCCGCGCCGCGTCGCGCAGCTCAGGGCGAAGCGCCCGGACCTCGACGTCGTGGACATCCGCGGCAACATCGACACCCGCCTGGGTCGGGTGGACGACGACCTCGACGCCGTCGTCCTCGCAGCGGCCGGCCTGACCCGCATCGACCGGCTCGACGCGGCGACCGAGCTGCTCGACCTCGGCTTCTGGCCGTCCGCCCCCGGACAGGGAGCGCTCGCGATCGAGACCCGTTCGGACGAGACCGACCGGAACCTCCTCGCCGCCCTGCGGAAGATCGAGCACGCACCCACGCGCCTCACGGTCTCGGCCGAGCGCGAGGTGCTCGCCAAGCTCGAGGCCGGGTGCTCCGCCCCGATCGGTGCGACCGCGATCGTCGACGCCGAGATGCTGCTCGTCTCGGCGACGGTCTACCGCCCCGACGGCTCCGAGTACCGGACCGCCTCGCACGCGGCGGTCCTGGACGGCTCCGCGCAGGACCGTCTCGACGAGGCGCTGGCGCTCGGTGGTCGGGTCGCGGCCGAACTCCTCGAGAACGGCGCGGCCGACCTCGCGGACCTCGCCACGACGGTCGCCGAGGACACGACCGACGGTCCGCACACCGCGGGCCCGGGCCTCGCGACCCCGGCGGAGTAGGCGGTCGCCACGCAGCCCGTCGACCCCGTCCCGGACCCGGCACGACCCCCGGTCGTGCTCGTCCCGCGCGGCGGAGCGTGGGGTGCGCGCGTCGCGGCGGCCGCCAGGGAACGGGGCCTCGACCCGCTCGTCGTCCCGCTGATCGCGGACGAACCGCCGTCCGACCCGGCTCCGCTCGATGCGGCGGTCGACCGGCTCGAGGCCGCTGCACGGTCCAGGAGGCGCGGATCGCCCGATCCCGTCGCAAGCGTGACCGGCGTGGCTGGTTACGCATGGATCGTGGTGACCAGTGCGACGGCCGTGCGGGTGATCGCGGAACGCGTGTCGCGCCTCCCGTCCGACCTGCGGGTGGCGGCGGTCGGCGAGCCGACCGCGCGAGCCGCCCGTGCTGCGGGCTGGGTCGTCGACCTCGTCCCCCCGGAGGCCTCGGGTGCCGCCCTCGTCCGCGCCTTCCCGGACACCCCGGGCCGCGTCCTCTTCCCGCGGTCCGACCTCGCCGCACCGACCGTCGTCGACGGACTCCGCGCCCGCGGGATCGACGTGGACGACGTCGTCGCGTACCGTACCGTGGGGACCGGCGACGAGCCGGTCGCCCCCGGATCCCCGCCCGACGTCGTGCTCGTGACGAGCGGCAGCGTCGCGCGCGAGGTCGCTCGTCGGACGGTCCCGCTCGCCCCCGGCACGCTCGTGGCGTGCATCGGCCCCGGGACCGCTGCCGAGGCCCGCGCCGCCGGACTCCCCGTGCACGTGGTCGCCCCGGACCGCTCCGCAGAATCCCTGCTCGACGCCGTCGTCGAGCGCCTGAACCACCCCGCCCCCGAACAGGAAGGCACACCGTGACCGGCCGCTTCCCCCAGGTCCGCCCCCGTCGACTCCGCGCCACGCCCGCGATGCGACGACTCGTCGCCGAGACCCGGCTGCACCCCGCCGAGCTCGTGCTGCCGATGTTCATCCGCGAGGGGGCGACCGAGGCGATCGACATCACGAGCATGCCGGGCGTGCAGCAGCACTCGCTCGACTCGTTCCGGCGTGCGCTCGTCGAGGCGGCCGGTCAGGGCATCGGCGGCGTGAACCTGTTCGGCGTGCCGACCGCGAAGGACGCGCAGGGCTCCGGTGCGACCGACCCCGACGGCATCCTCAACGTGGCGATCCGCATCGCGCGCGAGGAGGTCGGCGACGCGCTCGTCGTGCAGTCCGACCTGTGCCTCGACGAGTTCACCGACCACGGCCACTGCGGGGTGCTGGCCGCCGACGGATCGGTCGACAACGACGCCACCCTCGAGCGCTACCGCGACATGGCCGTCGTGCAGGCCGAGGCCGGTGCCGAGCTCGTGTGCCTGAGCGGCATGATGGACGGCCAGATCGCGGCCGCCCGTGACGCGCTGGACGCGGCCGGGCACAGCGGCACCGCGCTGCTCGCCTACGCGGCGAAGTACGCCAGCGCGTTCTACGGCCCCTTCCGCGAAGCCGTCGACTCCTCGCTCGTCGGCGACCGTCGGACCTACCAGATCGACGCCGCGAACGGACGGCAGGGGCTCCGCGAGGTCGAGCAGGACATCGCCGAGGGTGCCGACATCGTCATGGTGAAGCCGGCGATGAGCTACCTCGACGTCCTCGCCGAGACCGCCGCGACCTCGCCCGTGCCGGTGTGGGCGTACCAGATCTCCGGCGAGTACGCGATGATCACCGCAGCCGCGCAGAACGGCTGGATCGACCGTGACGCCGCCGCGATGGAGGCCCTCGTCGGCATCAAGCGCGCGGGAGCGGACGCGATCCTCACCTACTTCGCGGTCGACATCGCCCGCACGCTCAACCAGGAGGCCGCCCGATGACCACCAACGACCAGCTCTTCGGCCGTGCGAAGAACAGCATCCCCGGCGGGGTCAACTCGCCCGTGCGCGCGTACGGCTCGGTCGGCGGCACGCCCCGCTTCCTGACGAGCGCGAAGGGCGCCTACGTCACCGACGCCGAGGGGCGGGAGTACGTCGACCTCGTCGCCTCGTGGGGGCCGGCGATCCTCGGGCACGTCCACCCCGCCACGGTCGAGGCCGTGCAGCAGGCGGCCGCCCGTGGCCTCAGCTTCGGGGCGTCGACCCCGGGTGAGACCGAGCTCGCCGAGCTCGTGAAGCAGCGGGTGTCGGTGGACGGCGACGGTCCCATCGAGAAGCTGCGGATGGTGTCCACGGGCACCGAGGCGACCATGACCGCGATCCGGCTGGCCCGCGGCTACACCGGTCGTGACCTGCTCGTGAAGTTCGCCGGGCACTACCACGGCCACTCGGACTCCCTGCTCGCCGAGGCGGGCTCCGGTGTCGCGACCCTCGCCATGCCCGGATCCGCCGGCATCACCGCCGAGACGGCCGCCCAGACCCTCGTCCTGCCGTACAACGACCTCGACGCGGTCCGCCGGGCGTTCGACGAGCACTCCGAGCGCATCGCCGCCGTGATCGTCGAGGCGGCCGCGGCGAACATGGGCGTCCTCGCGCCCGAGCGCGGCTTCAACCGGGCCCTCGCGCAGATCGTGCAGTCGCACGGCGCGCTGCTCATCGTCGACGAGGTCCTCACCGGCTTCCGGGTCGGCTCCGCCGGTTGGTGGGGGCTCGAGGCGTCCAAGGTCGTGCCGGACGGTGCCGGGTGGAAGCCCGACATCATCACGTTCGGCAAGGTCATCGGCGGCGGGATGCCGCTCGCCGCCCTCGGTGGCCGGCGTGAGGTGATGGACTTCCTCGCACCGCTCGGCCCCGTCTACCAGGCCGGCACCCTGTCCGGGAACCCGCTCGCGGTCGCGGCCGGGATCGCGACCCTCCGCGCGGCGACGCCCGAGGTGTACGCGCAGCTCGACCGCACGGCGGCGACCATCGCGACGGCGACGAGCGAGGCGCTGTCGGCCGAGGGCGTGGCCCACACGGTGCAGCACGCCGGGAACCTGTTCTCGTTCGCGTTCACCGACGTCGCCCCGCGGAACTACGACGACGTGCGGGCGCAGGAGACCTTCCGCTACGCGCCGTTCTTCCACGCCATGCTCGACGCCGGGGTCACCCTGCCGCCGAGTGTCTTCGAGGCGTGGTTCGTCACCGCTGCGCACGACGACCGTGCCGTCGGGCGGGTGCTCGACGCGCTGCCGGCGGCGGCGAAGGCGGCAGCGAGCGCGATCGCGTAGCGCGTCGGGTCAGGACGCCCGGCGTGCGGCCCAGCGCCCCTCGGCCCGCAGGATCGCCAGGGGGAAGTCGAAGGCGTGCGAGACCGCCGACGACGTGATGACCTCGTCCGAGGTGCCCTGTGCGACCGCGACCCCGTCCCGCAGCAACATCGCGTGCGAGGTCGACGCGGGCAGGTCCTCGAGGTGGTGCGTCACCATCACGCTGCCGAGCTCGGGGTGCCGGTGGCGCAGGGCGTCCACGGTCTCGAGCAGGTGCTCGCGCGCCGCGACGTCGAGTCCGGTGGCCGGTTCGTCGAGCAGGAGCAACCGCGGCTCGGCCATGAGGGCCCGTGCGATGAGCGTCCGTCCGCGTTCACCCTGCGACAGGACGGGCCACCGGGCGTCCCGTCGGGCGGAGAGCCCGACGTCGGCGATGTGGGCCTCGGCCGCGGCGACCTGTGCGGCCGACGGCTCCCACCGCATCATGAGGTCGGTCGTGCCGGTGAGTCCGGTCAGCACGGTCTCGAGCACGGTCAGGGGTGACAGCATCCGGTGGCGGGGGTCGACGTGCCCGATGTGTTCGCGGAGTTCCCGGACGTCGACGCGACCGAGCCGCCGTCCGAGGAGCTCGACGGTGCCCGCGCTCGGGTGACCGGTCGCTCCGAGGACGGCGAGCAGGGTCGACTTGCCGGCGCCGTTCGGCCCGAGGAGCGCCCAGTGCTCTCCGCGCCGGACAGTCAGGTCGACGTCGTGCAACAGGTCGCGGCCGGACCGGGTCACGCGGACCCCGGTCGCGTGGACGAGGACGTCGTCGTCGGTCACGCGGAGGCCTCGCCCCGCCCGGTCACTGGCTCGCGCGGAGCCGCTGCAGGAGGTCGCTCAGGGTCACACCGAGCGTGCGGATGACGGCGCCGCCAGCGTCACCGTCGCGCTTCCGGATCGCGGCGATCAGCGGGTCGACCGAGAACCTGCCGTCCCAGAACGTGAAGCGGTCCTCGGCGAGCGCGACGAACTGGACCCGCGGGATGACCGAGTTCGAGAGTGTCGAGAGCAGTGGGTTGTCCGCAGCGCGGATCGCCGCCTCGACGAAGTGCTGGACGTCGGCGTTCATCGCACGGTCCTCGTGCTCGGCGTGCTCGCGGACCTGCTCGAGGATGTCGATCAGCTCGGCGGCCTGGGCGTCGTCGAGCTTCGGGAGGGCCCAGCGGGTCGCCAGCTCGGCGAACCCGGCGAACACCTGCAGGGCGTCGTCGAACTGCTCGGCCGTCGGCGTCGCGACCCGGGTGTACCGGTTCGCCTCCATCTCGACCAGGCCGTAGTCGACGAGCTTCGCGATGGCTTCGCGGATCGGGGTGCGACTGACCCCGAGCCACTGCACGAGCTCGTCGTCGTTGAGGCGCTCGCCCGGCTGCAGGGTGCCGTCCTGGATGGCCGCGAGCATCTTCTCGAGGACGACGTCGCGCAGGAGCTTCCGCGGCGAGTTCTCGACGGTTGACTTGGGTACCGGCATGCCGGGCTCCTCACAGGCTCAGGTGTTCCGTACTCAAATCCTAGCGTGTCAATATGCAAACGCTTGCTAATGAATGCTCGGGGTCCGGTTCCGCGTCCTCATGAGCGTCCGTACCGCGGTTCGGTCATCGGTCGACCGCGACGACCGTGCGCCCGTGCACGGCACCCGCGACGACCTGCGGTCCGACGGTGAGTGCCTCCTCGAGCCCGACGACGCGTGTGACCCCGGCGAGGAGTGCCGGGTCGAGGTCGGTGGCCAGCCGTTCCCACGCACGACGGCGCAGCTCGAGCGGGGCGTCGACCGAGTTGATCCCGAGCAGCGACACCGCGCGCAGGATGAACGGCAGCACGGTGGTCGGCAGTGCGGAGTCCTGGGCGAGCCCGCACGCCGTCACTGCACCACCCCACTTCGTGGTCGCCAACACGTTCGCGAGGGTCGCACCGCCCACGCTGTCCACCGCGCCGGCCCAGGTCGCACGTTGCATCGGCTTGCCGAGGTCGGACAGCGTCGCCCGGTCGACCACGTCCGTGGCACCGAGGGCCCGGAGCGAGGCCTCGTTCGCGCTGCGGCCTGTCGACGCGGTGACCTGGTGGCCGCGGGCGGCGAGCAGGGCGATCGCCACCGTGCCCACCCCGCCGGACGCGCCGGTGACGAGGACCGGACCGCTGCCGGGTTCGACGAACCGCTCGAGTGCGAGGACGCTGAGCATCGCGGTGAAGCCGGCCGTGCCGATCGCGGCGGCGAAGGAGTCGTCGATCGTGTCCGGCAGCACGACGAGCGATCCGGACGGCACCACCGCGTGTGCAGCCCAGCCGCCGTGCCGGGTCTCGCCGAGTCCGGCCCCGTTCAGGACGATCCGGTCGCCGATCGCGACGTCGTGCACGCCCGCCCCCAGGGCCGAGACGGTGCCGACGACGTCGATGCCCGGCACGAGCGGGTCGACCCGCGCGACCCCGGGGTTCCGGGCCAGCGCCAGCCCGTCCTTGTAGTTGACGCTCGAGTACGTGACGTCGACCAGGACCTCGCCGTCGGCGGGGTCGGCGACGTCGACGTCGGTGACGGTGGGCGGGGCGGAACTGGAGACGAGGACTGCGCGGGTCACGTGTCGGACGCTACCCGCGCCTCCAGGACGCTGTTTCCTTCCCAGGACGCCCGCGATGCCTGATGCGTTCGGGCGTACCTGGTCGGAAGGAACGACCAGGTACGCCCGATTCGACCAGGTACCCGGCCTGGCCGGCGCCCCGGCCCAGCCCAGCCGGGCGGCCCCGCCCGGCCCGGCCCGCGTCAGCCGAACATGATGGCGGCCTCGTCGTACCGGGCCTGCGGCACGGTCTTGAGCTCGCCGAGCGCCTCCTCGAAGGACACGTGCTCGATGTCGGTGCCCCGGAGCGCCACCATGCGGCCCCAGCGCTCCTCGACCACCGCGTCGATCGCCGCGAGGCCGAGGCGGGTCGAGAGCACCCGGTCGTAGGCCGTGGGCGTGCCACCTCGTTGGATGTGGCCGAGCGTGGTGGCGCGGGTCTCGATGCCCGTCATCTCCTCGATGAGCGGCGCGAGGCGCTCGCCGATCCCGCCCAGGCGCGGTCGCCCGAACGCATCGAGCCCACGCTCGGTGTGCGCGTTGTCCTCGTGGTCGGGGACGAAGCCCTCGGCGACGACGACGAGCGGCGCCCGACCACGGTCGTAGGCCGCCCGGACCCACGCGGCGATCTGCTCCATGCTCGTCTTCTGCTCGGGGATGAGGATCGCGTGCGCACCGGCGGCCATGCCGGAGTGCAGGGCGATCCACCCGACGTGCCGGCCCATGACCTCGGCGACCATGCAGCGGGAGTGCGACTCGCCCGTGGTGCGGAGGCGGTCCATGGCCTCGGTGGCGATCGCGACCGCGGTGTCGAAGCCGAACGTGTAGTCGGTGGCGCCGAGGTCGTTGTCGACCGTCTTCGGGACGCCGACGATCTTCAGCCCGGCGTCCGTGAGGCGCTTCGCGGCGGCCAGCGTGCCCTCGCCACCGATCGCCACGATGGCGTCGATGCCGTGGCGCTCGAGCGTCCCCGAGATGTTCTCGACGCCGCCGTTCGGGCCCTCGAAGGGGTTCGTCCGGCTCGTGCCGAGGATCGTGCCGCCCTGCTTCGCGATGCCCTGGATGTCCTTGCGGCCGAGCGGGACGATGTCGCCGTCCACCACGCCACGCCATCCGTCGCGGAAGCCCACGAACTCGTGTCCGTAGATCGCGATGCCCTTCAGCACGATCGCGCGGATGACCGCGTTCAGGCCGGGGCAGTCGCCTCCGGAGGTGAGGATGCCGATGCGCATGGGGAACTCCGTCGTCGGGGTGCAGTGGGACACGCCCATCATGACTGACGGTGGTTCCGCATTACCATCCTGCGTGTGTCCCTCGCCGTTCCGTCCTCCGCCGCCGGTGGCACCGGTGACGCCGCGGTGCGGGTCGGCGGGGCCGTGTCGCGTGCTGGCTCCGACGTGTCTGCCGTCCCACGGGTCGACACCGTCTACCGGCCAGGAGGCGCGGTGGACGTCCGCGCGACCCTCCGGCCCCTGCAGCGCGGCTCCGGCGACCCCGCCTTCCGCGTGGTCGGCGCCGACACGTGGCTCGCGCTCCGCACGCCGGAGGGACCGGCCTCGGTGCTCGTGCGCCGCACGGGCTCGGACGCCATCGCGGTCTCGGCGTGGGGCGACGGCGCCGCCTGGGCGGTCACGCACGCGCCCGAACTGCTCGGACGTGGGGACGACTGGTCCGAGCTCGACGTCTCGTCGCACCCGTTCCTCGTCGACGCTCGGCACCGGCAACCGGGCCTCCGCCTGCTCCGCACCAACACCGTGATGGCGGCCCTCGTCCCGGCGATCATGGAGCAGAAGGTCACCTCGCGGCAGGCCTGGCGTGCCTGGCGGTACCTCGTCCGGCGGTACGGGACGCCCGCGCCCGGACCGGCCCCGGCGGACATGTCCGTCCCGCCGAACGCCGCCGGGTGGGGAGCGATCCCGAGCTGGGAGTGGCACCGCGCCGGCATCGAACCCGGCCGTTCCGCCACGGTGATGCGCGCGGTCCGTGTGGCGCCGGCGCTCGAACGCACCCTCGCGCTCGGCCGGGGCGGCGCCGTCGTCGCCAGCCGACTGCAGTCGGTCCCCGGCATCGGCAAGTGGACGGCGGCCGAGACCGCGCAGCGCGCCCACGGTGACCCGGACTCGCCGAGCGTGGGGGACTTCCACGTGCCGGCGCTCGTCGGGTGGGCGTTGACCGGGGGACCGGTGGACGACGACGGGATGCTCGAGCTGCTCGAACCGTGGCGGGGACACCGGGAGCGGGTCGTCCGGCTCATCGGCGGGTCGGGGTTCCGGAAGCCGTCGTTCGGGCCGCGCCTGACGATCCAGGACCACCGGCACCACTGAGCGGACAACGGGCGCGTCCGGCCGTATCCTCCTGTTGAGAACCGATCTCACAAGGAGGAACCATGACCGACACCACCCCCAGCCCCGCCGCGGACGACGAGCACCGCGTCGCCGAGCACGACGTCGCCGAGCACGACCACGAGCAGGACGGCGGTGAGCACGAGACCGTCGAGCACGGCGACCACGTCGACTTCGTGCACGACGGACACCGTCACGCCCGTCACGAGGACCACTACGACGAGCACTGATCGACGCGCCGAGGTCGGCTGACCCGGCGGCGGGGCGGTGCCGGACGGTGCCGCCCCGCCCCCTGCCCGGCGCCCTGCGCGTCAGGCGTGTGGCGTGCCGCGCGCCGCGTGCCGCGTCAGGCGTGCCGCGCGCCGTCCCCTCCGAGCACGGCGCGGTAGCCCTCGCGGAACGTCGGGTACCGCGGCACCCAGCCGGTCCCGCGCAGCAGGCCGTTCGACAGGCGCTTGTCGCTGGCGCCCTGCCGTCCGACGGTCCCCTCCCCGGCGGCGGCCCGCGGCGGCACCGGCACACCGAGCTCGGCCGCGAGGAACGCGTACACGTCGTCGAGCCGCGACGGTTCGTCGTCGGTCACGAGGTACGTCGGCGCCGGGTCCTCCAGGGTCGCCAGGTGCACGAGGGCCGCAGCCGCGTCGTCGCGGTGGATCCGGTTCGTGTGCGGCGACGCCCCGTCGACCGGGGCCCGGCGTGCCGACCCGCCCCGGACCTGGTCGATCAGGCGTTCCCGTCCGGGGCCGTACAGCCCCGACAGCCGGGCGAGCACGGCTCCGGGGGCACGGTCGCGCAGCAGGGTCTCGGCCTCCACCAGGACGTCCGCGGTGGGGGTGCCACCGGTCGCCGGGGTGTCCTCGGTGACGGTACTGCCGTCGTCGACGTCGTACACGGCGGTCGACGACACGACGACCACCCGCGGGGCCGCACCGGAGGCGTCGATGCCGTCCAGGACGTTCCGGAGCCCGTCGACGTACGTCGCGCGGTACTCGTCCACGTCGCGGCTCCCGGCGGCGACGGCCACGACGACCACCCCGGTGTCCCGAGGGATCTCGGGGACGGATCGGCGCAGGTCCACCCCCTGTCCGGTGAGCGGGGCCGGTACGAGCTCGGCCCGCCGTCGCAGTCCGACCACGCTGTGTCCGGCGGCGGCGAACCGCAGCCCGGTCTCGATCCCGAGGTCGCCGCAACCGGCGATGACGATGTCCACCGCCCCATCATGCCGAACGCCGGTGGACGATCCGCCGCTCGTGCCGGAACCCGGGTGAACGATCCGGCGCCCTGTCTCGTCGTCAGGGCATGGGACTCCGCACACGCACCAAGGTCATCATCGGCATCGCCTCCGGCGTCGTGGTCGTCGGCGTGGCCGCAGCCATCGTCGGCCCGGTCATCTACGCGAACACCGTGAACGGGCAGGCCGCAGCGGCCCCCTCCGTCAGCGCCGCCCCGTCCGGCGGCTCCGGCTCGCTCACCGCCGCCGAGGCCGACGGCAGCTGGACCAGCACCGGCGACTCGTTCGCCGGCTACCGCGTGCACGAGGTCCTGCAGGGCCAGGATGTGAACGTGGTCGGACGCACGAAGGACGTCGAGGGCACCGCCGAGGTCAGCGGCGGGTCCCTCACGAAGGCGACGGTCACGGTGGAGGTCGCGAAGATCACGACGCCCGAGTCCGCCCGCGACGCGTACTTCCGGGACACCGCGCTCCAGACCGACCAGCACCCGACGGCGACGTTCACGCTGACCCAACCGGTCGACGTGTCGAAGGCGCTGGACGGCACGACGCAGGACGTCACGCTCACCGGCACGATGGACCTGCACGGCGTCCAGAAGCCCGTCACCGCCGACGCGCAGGTCGCGGTCGCGAAGGACGGCACGGTCCAGGTCGCCGGCAGCGTCCCGATCACCTTCGCCGACTACGGCGTCGAGGCCCCCTCGCTCGGCTTCGTGACGGTGGACCCGAAGGGGTCCGTCGAGTTCTCCCTCGACCTGGCGAAGTGATGGCCACGGGCAGGTCCGCCGACGAGCTGCTCGCGACCCTCTACCGCGAGCACGGCGACGCGCTCACCCGGTACGTCCGGCACCTGACCCGCGACGGGCACACCGTCGAGGACGTGGTGCAGGAGACCATGGTGCGCGCGTGGCAGCGGCCGGCCGTGCTCGAACGCGCCCCGGACAGCGCACGCGCCTGGCTCTTCACCGTGGCCAGGAACCTCGTCGTCGACGACGCCCGGTCGGCGCGCAACCGCCGCGAACACGGCACGGAGCTGCCCGTCGACCGGGTCGAGGCCGACCGCACCGACGCCGTCCTCGACCGCATCGTCGTCGCGGACGCCCTCGCATCGCTCAGCCCCGACCACCGTCGGGTGGTGGTCGACGCGTACTGGCTCGGGCACACGGTCCCCGAGATCGCCCGACGACACGACATCCCCGAGGGCACCGCGAAGTCGCGCCTGCACTACGGGCTGCGAGCCCTCCGGCTCGCGCTGCAGGAACGAGGAGTGACCCGATGAGCGAGGACCGCTACGCCGAGTGGGACGCCGCGTACGTCCTCGGCTCCCTGCCGCCGGACGAGCGGCTCGAGTACGAGCGACACCTCGAGACGTGCGACCGCTGTGCGGCCGCCGTCGCGGAGCTCGTCGGTCTGCCGGGCCTGCTGTCGAAGCTCCCGGCGGACCAGGCCGTGGAGATCGCGGAGCCGGACGGGAGGCGCGACACCGGTTCCGAGAGCACCCTCGCCTCGGTCGCGCACCGCGTCCGACACCGTCGGCGTCGCCGGCGCGTCTGGGTCGCGGCCACGGCCGCCGCCGCGGTCGTCGCCGCGGTGCTCGGCGGGCTCGCGGTCGGCACGGCCCGTGTCGACCCGTCCGTGCAGGCGGGACCGGCCTCGGCGTCGGCTGCGGCGGACCGGTACGCGCTGGTCGGCGAGCGGGGACTCGACGTCGACCTGGCGGTCAGCGGCGAGCCGTGGGGCACGCGCTTCGACTGGGGCTGCTCCTACGGCGGGACGTCCTGGGCCGCGGACGGGTCGGTGATGTACGACCTCGTGGTCGTGCAGGACGACGGCACGGTGCAGACCGTGGCGTCGTGGTCCGCCGCCGGCGAGGACGCACGGGGCCTGTCCGCCTCGACCGACGTCCAGCGGGACGACATCGCGAGCGTGCAGGTGCGGCTCCGCGGCGACGACCGGGTGCTCGCGGACGTCGATCTCTGACGGTTCTGGATCGGGACCAATCCGGTGGGGTGAGGGTGCCGAATGAGTTGCATCAGCCCGGGGAACCTCCCCGGGAGGCGCTCACCAGCCGCTCACCGCTGGTTCTCCACCCTGCACCAGGGTGCGTTCGGTGCGCACACAGCACACCGCGCC
Source organism: Curtobacterium sp. LFS084 (assembly GCF_047977705.1). Taxonomy (NCBI): domain Bacteria; kingdom Bacillati; phylum Actinomycetota; class Actinomycetes; order Micrococcales; family Microbacteriaceae; genus Curtobacterium; species Curtobacterium sp. LFS084. Next base: position 120 of record NZ_JBFPFM010000001.1, on the reverse strand, counting down.
GAGCGCGACGACAGCAAAGGACAGATCCCATGCGCAAGTCCCTGAAGACCTCCATCACCCTCGCGACCACGGGTGCGCTCGTGCTCGGCGGTGCCGCGTTCGGCATCACCTCCGCGCAGG